>CAZHQP010000322.1:0-3454 GCA_964534735.1 uncultured Roseivirgaceae bacterium | reverse complement strand
CCATACCGATCTCATCGCCATAATATACCACGGGCGTTCCGGGTAAGGAGAAAAAGCAACGTGTATAAAAGCTCGATCTTCCTGCGATCATTGCTCAACATCGGAGCTAAACGTTTCCGAATGCCGGTGTTGAATTTCGTTTTGGCATCATCTGCATAAGCCTTGAACAGGTAATCCTTCTCTTCTTCTGTTACCATCTCGAGCCCAAGCTCATCGTGGTTACGCAAAAACAACGCCCACTGACTATTTGGTGGAGTTTCCGGAGTTTGCTCAATGATATCAATGATTGGATAACTGTCTTCGGTACGCAACCCGAGAAACAGGCGCGGCATTAACGGATAGTTGAAGTTCATGTGACATTCTTCTCCGTCTCCAAAATATGCAGCAGCGTCTTCCGGCCACAGGTTAGCTTCTGCCAACAGCACAACATTTTTATAATGACGATCAACATGACTTCTGATTTTTCTTAAGAAAGCATGTGTCTGCGGAAGGTTTTCACAATTTGTTCCTTCTTCTTCAAACAGGAACGGGACAGATGACAATCTAAACCCGTCTACACCCAGCTTGCACCAGAAGTCGATGATCTTAATCACCTCCATCTGTACTTCCGGATTCTCATAATTCAATTCTGGCTCGTGGCGATAGAACCGGTGCCAATAGTATGATTTAGCTTCAGTATCCCAACTCCAGTTGCTTGACTCTTCACCCTGAATGATTACACGAGCATCTTTGTACTTATCGGGTGTATCATTCCAGACATAAAACTCACGAAAGCGTGAGCCTGGTTTTGCCTTGCGCGCACGCTGAAACCAGGCATGCTGATCGGATGAATGGTTGAGCAGCAGCTCGGTAATAATTTTAATACCGCGACTGTGCGCATCTTTTATGAAAGCTTTGAAGTCGGCCAGGCTTCCGAAATCAGGGTGTACATCGCAATGGTCTGTCACATCATAGCCATCATCTTTTAGGGGTGACGGATAAAACGGCAATAGCCAGATCGTGTTGATTCCAAGATCTTCCAGGTAATCAAGCTTCTGCACAAGTCCCTGAAAATCGCCCGTACCATCACCGTTGCTGTCGAAAAATGCGCGTACAGAGAGCTCGTAGATGATGGCATCTTTAAACCACAACGGATCGGTATGTTTTGATTGCTTGCTCATGTTACATGTTTGATTCGTGGATGGCCACTTTAAAAATATGGAATGGCAGCTTGTAAGGATTCAGTTCAACGAAGTTCCACTCCTGTGTCCAGGTATAATGCTCGTCTGTCATGATATCATGCAGCTTGATGTTGATCTTATCTCCGAGCTTCAATAATGATTTTGGAAGCTGAAGATATCCCGCATGTTTATTATTCGGATCAAGGTTTACAACGATAAGCACAATGTCTGAAAGATCATCGGTAGCTTTCACGTATGCGATCAGGTTTGGATCATTCACTTCTGCAAAGTGGATATTCCAGGTCGACTGCAGTGCAGGATGATCTTTACGGGCTTTATTGATTATTGTAATGATATCCGTCATCCGCGTGGTACGTTTCCAGTCGTATTTTTTTATCTCAAATTTCTCTGAATTATGATACTCTTCTCTTCCCGGCAATGGAACATTATCGTATAGCTCGTAAGCCGGGCCATAAACTCCATAATTAGAAGATAACGTGGCAGCCAACGCCAAACGAAGAATGAAAATGTTCTCTCCCTGATGTTGTAAATGGAACGGAAGTATATCGGGTGTATTTGGCCAGAAGTTGGGTCTGAAATAATTTCGCGAAGGTCCGTTGACCAACTCATTCATGTAAGAAATAAGCTCTTCTTTGTTAACCCGCCAGGTAAAGTAGGTATATGATTGGGTGAAGCCTGATTTACCCAGGGATGCCATAATCTTCGGCCGCGTAAACGCTTCCGATAAAAAAATCACATCCGGATGAATCTTGTGCGTTTCTGCAATCGCCCATTCCCAGAACGGAATTGGTTTGGTATGCGGATTATCAACCCGGAAGATCATTACGCCCTGCTCGACCCAATATAAAATCACGGAGAGCAATTCATTCCATAATTCCTGCCACTGTTCCGTTTCAAAGTTGAACGGGTAAATATCCTGATACTTCTTGGGTGGATTCTCTGCGTACTGAATTGATCCATCCGGGCGCTGCTTAAACCATTCCGGATGCTCCTTTACGTACGGATGATCGGGCGCGCATTGATAAGCGAGATCCAGGGCAATATCGATGCTGAGTTTTTTTGCTTCAGTTATAAGCTTTTTGTAATCGTCTAATGTTCCAAGTTCCGGATGTATGGATTTATGCCCGCCTTCATCGCTTCCGATCGCCCACGGAGAGCCGGGCTCGCCTTTCTCCGCACGAACCGTATTGTTTTTTCCTTTCCGGTTAAGCTTGCCAATCGGGTGAATGGGTGGCATATACAGCACATCAAAACCCATCGAAGAAATTCGTGGAAGCAGCTTGATTACATCTTTAAATGTTCCGTGCTTCTCACCATTCAATGATGCGGAGCGTGGAAACAATTCATACCAGCTGCTAAAGTTTGCCTTTCTAAACTCTACATTCACTTCAAGATCTTTTACAAAACGGGTTTCAAATTCCCGCAAGGGATGTCGATGAACAAGCTTTTCAAATGCTTGTTCCAGAACAAACTTTACGCGTTCAGCATACTCATACTTACTACTCAGCTTTACTCCCGCCTTAGCAACATCGTGGCCTTCTTCTTCGGTAATCTTTTTTAACAAGATCTCACCTTCCATTAGCTCAACCGAAACATCAATGCCGGCTGCGGCCTTCTTCTTAAAGCCATCAAACCAGGTATCGAGATGATCAACCCAGGCCTGAACTGTAAATACATAAGGCACTTTTTCAGTCACATAAAAAGAAGCTTTCCAGGAGTCATTACCGGTGTGAATCATCTCAACGGTATGCCATTCACTTGTTCCTTTCTTTTTGTAGAGAACTTCTGCCCGAATGTGATCGTGACCATCACCAAAAATGTCCGCAGTTACATCCACGCGCTCTCCCACCGTTCGCTTGGCAGGATACTGGCCACCCTCAACCTGAGGCTGAACATTTTCAATAACGACACGCGATTGACCCTGTAAATTTATTTTCATTGAACAACATTATCAGTTTTTAGTAAGCATAAGTGTTGAATAAGCTGGAAGGGTTGCTTTCTTATTTTCCAATACATTAGCGTTTTCATCCAGGAATTTTACGTTTGTAAATCCTTCCATATCATTAACCAGATCCAGCGAGATTGCGCTATTGGAAAGGTTGATCAAAATCAAGATTTCTTCACCATCAAAAACTCTTTTAAAACTTATAACCTCTGACTCCCGTGTAGCTACAGGCTCAACCGAACCAAAGGTTAGCACCTTGCTCCTGTTTCTCAATTCAATAAGATTCTTATAATGATTATAAAGCGATCTCTCATCTTTTTGCTGGGCG
>CAZHQP010000321.1:0-3457 GCA_964534735.1 uncultured Roseivirgaceae bacterium | reverse complement strand
CGCGAATAATCCAGGATTTCTTTTATGGTATCATCCAGCTTGAGCACGCTTCGCTCAATCATCTCAAAGTATGTGTTCAGCATCTGCGGGTCCTTATAGCCTTCGAGCTTGGCCACATTAACAAGACCCAAAATGGATGATAAAGGTGAGCGCAGATCGTGCGACACACTATAAACAAACGAATCAAGCTCCTTATTAATTTTGATCAGCTGCTCATTCTGCTGACGTAAAATCTCTTCCTGTACCTGCCGGTTGCTTTCATAGCGGTGCTGGCGAAGCGCATAGCGGATAGCCAGTGGCAACCGCGACAAGTTTGTTTTTAACACGTAATCATCGGCACCACGTTTTAGACAATTGACGGCAAATTCTTCCGAAACAGCACCTGTTACGAGAATGAACGGCACATCCATTTTTTTGCTTTGACAGATCTTTAGCGCTTCCAGAGAGTTGAATTGGGGTAACGAATGATCCGAAAGGATAACATCAGGGCCAAATGAATCGAGTGCATCAGCAAATTGCTCACGTGTATCTACCCGAATTCTGGTGAACACAAACTTTTCCCGTCTGAGAGCGTGGTCTACCAGCAACGCGTCTTCCTCAATATCTTCCAGTATTAATATCCTAAGCTCCTTTTCCATGATTAATTCTACTTCACTTTGGAGGTTGGTTCAAAATCATCCAGAAAAAACCCAACTGGGTTACAGCCTTAACAAACTGATCAAAATCAACAGGCTTTACGATGTAGGCATTAACTCCTAAATTATAGGCTTCAATGATATCTTTATCTTCCTTGGAAGAGGTAAGCATCACAACGGGGATTACCTTTCTTTTATCATCGGATTTAAGTTTCCGGAGGACTTCAATGCCGTCAATACGTGGCATTTTAACATCCATGAGAATAAGTTTGGGCATCTCGTTATTCTCATCATAAAGGTAGTCAAGTGCCTCCTGCCCGTCTTCGAGATGTACGAGATTATTAGCCAGATTGTTTTTTTTCAATGCCCGAATTGCCAATTCAGCATCGTTTGGATTATCCTCAACCAGTAAAATTTCAGCAATTACTCCCATATCCTCGTTTTAGTTAAGTGAAAAATAAAATTTAGCCCCTTCATTAATCTTACCCTCAGCCCACACATCACCATCGTGACGCTTCACAATGGTTTTGACCAGGGCAAGCCCAACTCCGGTTCCTTCAAATTCATTCATTTTATGCAGCCGCTGAAACACGCCAAAGAGCTTGTCGCCATATCTCATGTCGAAGCCTGCACCGTTATCGCTTATATAATAGACTTTCTTATTTTCTTTTCTAAAAAAGCCAATTTCAATTTGTGCAAGATCTTTCCTGGAAGTATACTTCAATGCGTTTGAGATCAGGTTTATCCAAACCTGGCGAATCATGGCAAGATCACCTTTGGCAGGCTCGAGGTCAAGAATTTTAATCGCGAGCTTACGGTCTTTAATCTCGGCCGTTTGTTCACGCACAATATTTTCAACAGTTTCTTTCATATTTATAGTAGTGAATGAAACATGTTTGCGACCCAATCGTGAGAAGTCCAGCAAATCATCAATCAGTTGGCCCATCCGAATCGTATTCCTGATAATGACTTCAGTAATGCGTTTCCCTTCATCATCCATTCTATCGTACTGTTCTTCTTTCAGAATATTCGCATACCCGATAATGGAGCGAAGAGGAGCACGTAAATCATGGGAGACAGAATACGTAAAGCCCTCAAGTTCCTGGTTAAGGTCAAGTATCCTGGTTTGAGCTTTCTTTCTCTCCGTATTATCCATTACGGTTGATCGGCTTTTTACGTATTGGCCATCCTGATCAGTTACGGCTACGGAGTTCAGAATCACCGGAAACGTGCTTCCATCATTCCGAACGAGGTCAAATTCAAGATCGTGTATCTCGCCTGTTTCTTTAAATTCCTGAAACGAGTTTTTGAAAAGCTTCCGGCCATGCTCCGTGAGCAGATCTTTGAAGTTCAACTTACCGATAACCGCATGCCGGGAATATCCAAGCCAATTCAATTCGGTTTGATTGATATCAACAAATACACCATTTGCATCCAGGGAATGATAGCCGCAGGGCGCATTATCATACATATCTTTTGTTTCATTCGCCACACGATGAAGGCGGGTTTCCGCCTCATTACGGGCCTTAAGTGATCCATTAATGGCATAAAATAGATAGATTACTATAAGAATAACCATCAAACAAAGTCCGATAAAAGAGTATTGATATTCCTGAAGGGCCTGGTCAGAAACAATATTTCCCTTTTTCAGTAAATCCATTTCCTGACCCTGAAGACGTTTGATGACCAGCCGGATCTGATCCGTATTTTTCTTCCCTTCACCGGTAGCAACCTTGGCCCGGGCTTCCTCAAAGCTTTGCCTCCTGATGTTGATAAGGCTCCGGGTCCACAGCATCTGTCGCTGGATCATTTGCCGAAGTGTATCCATGCGACCTTGTTGCAATGCGTTCGTTATCGTAAGCGAATCAAGCGAATCGATGTAATAGTCAAGCTTCACAGAAGCATCATTGTAAGGCTCCAGAAATACTTCATCACCGGTGATTACAAAACCGCGCTGACCGGTTTCAATATCTACAATTGCTCTGATGAGTTGCTCTGCATTATTCATAACGCGGCTTGCATGCGATTGAAGGACAGCGTTATCGATAAGACGTTGAGTAGTGTTATAGGAAAACACCCCAAGAATAATTAGCACAACCATCGTTATGCAAAATCCTATCATTACCCGCTTGTCTAAGTAGAACCTCATGTGTTATAAAGCCAACGATGAGTGAAATGCTGATAAACCTTAATATACCGACCATTTATGTACATAACCCACAAATAAGTACCTTTTTTAGGGTTAGAAATGCATTTCTCTCATTTCAACACGTTATTTATAAGATTTCTTAAAAATTCTACGAAATCTATAGGAGTTACTCCTATTGCCCCGGGTCGTTCCGTATGTATGTTCTTACCTTGTTTTCGAAATATTTCTTTCAACCATGCGTTATACACCCCCATTAACCGGCCGAAAAACAAGTCTTTCACCCATTGCAGATCATAACAGTCGTGTACTTATTTTAGATACAATGCCGGGAGAAAAGTCATTAATTCTTCAGCAGTACTATGCTTGTAAAAGCAACTTTTTCTGGAAGATCATTTTCAAAGCGCTTAAAGTTCCGAATCAGACAGACTATCGCATCAAGAAGCAGCTTCTTTTCAAGCAAGGCATTGCGTTATGGAATGTACTTGAGTTTGGTGAGCAAAAAAGCAACGGTGATTACAGCATTACCAGTGAAACCCCGAACGATTTCCATACATTTTTTCAAAACCATCCAAAGATCAACAGGATCATTTTTAACGGAAATAATGCAGCTGAATATTATCAGCAGTATGTAGGTTATTATAATGGATTGAGTACTGAGATACTTCCTTCAACA
>CAZHQP010000320.1:0-3479 GCA_964534735.1 uncultured Roseivirgaceae bacterium | reverse complement strand
ACTTCAAGATACCAGCCGTCTTTTTTCTTTAACGGTAAGGTTGGTGGTCTTCCCATGATGCTTTTTTTACAGTAATAACCGGAAAATCCGGTTTTTTGTTCGATTTCGCGCGCAAGATGCAAAAATTATCCCGTTCTTCCTTGCTGCAACTTATCAACGAAGGCGCTGGCACGTTAAGATTTCCATGGAGGAGAAAAAAACAGAAAATCTTTATTTCATTGCCATTATTCCTCCGGAACCGCTTTATACGGAAACATTAACACTTAAAAATCATTTCAAAGATCAGTACAACAGCAAGGCAGCGCTCAACTCACCGCCACACATTACGCTGCATATGCCTTTTAAGTGGAGGGCAACCAAAGAAACTGAATTGGTAAGCAGTCTTGAAAAATTTAGCGCAAAGCAAAAACCGTTTGAAATAAGACTTACCGGCTTTGGATCGTTTGAACAGCGCGTAATCTTTCTGGATGTGAAGAAAGATGAAAAGCTTGAATTGCTACAAAAACAATTAAAACGCTTTTGTAAGGTGGAATTGAATCTGTTCAATGCCGATTATAGAGAGTTTGCCTATCATCCGCACATTACGCTTGCCTTTCGCGATTTAAAGAAAGCAGCGTTTTACAAAGCCTGGGAAGAGCTTAAAGAGAAAAAGCTTGAAGCAAACTTTACGCTTGGCTCGATCGCGTTGCTAAAGCATAACGGAAAAGTATGGAATGTTTTTAAAGACTTATTACTTCTCGCAAAATGATCCCTTTGCGATGTAGAGTTTTTTCATCTCTGCATGGATAAGTCCGAATTTTACAGCAGGATTAGAATCAATTGTTTCTTTGGTAACATCTGCCTTCAAAACCAGTATGCTTCCTTGTTGATCACCAAATACGCCTTCGGCAATGATTTGTCCGTCCTGATTAAGCTTTTGAATAAACTCACCATGCTGTTTAATTGATAAAGGCGTTGTACCGCTTTGCGGAGTGAACCTGACAAACTGATAGAAAACCATTTCATATTTTTCTCCTGCCGGACAAATACCACCAAACCGAATCGTGAAAGGTAATGTTTCAATATTCCACCGCCTGGCTTTTACTCCCGGATCGGTAGCAAGCCATTGATTGGCCTCATCAACAGAAGTTGTATTCAAAACAAATATTCCACCACCGCCTTCAAACGGTCCGGCTGCAAGAAGCTTTCCTTCTTTTGCCAGGCGACCAATGTTGTTCATATGGCCCTGCATAATGCTGTCCGATTTTTCTTTGGACAACACTTCTTTGTCAGGCTTGTTGTTAAGAAAAATAAATGTGTATGATTTGTTCTGTGCGGCAGCTCCGAAACACATTGTTAAAAGGGCCAGGGCAAAAATGTTTTTCATAATGCTTTTAATAAAACTTTTGTGAGCTTGTTAAGATCTTCTTCCCGGTTATATACATTCTGCGAGATACGAACGGCATTTGCACGCACGGAAACATAAATTTTATTCTTTAGCAGCGCTGTCTTTATCTTTTCAAGATCAGCACCCTTCGGCAACCGTACGCCAAACATGTGTGACCCGCGCCATGCCTCATCTTCAATGATAAAACCTTTTTCTTTGAGCTTTGTCACAGTGCTTGCGGTAATTGCCGCGCAATATTCCTGAATGCGCTCAGGCTTCCATTTATATAGCTGCTGGATGGATTTCATCAGCATGGCAACATGAATAAAACTACTATGCTCACCCACCTCATACCGTAACGCGCCCGGTTTATAAGCGGTTTTATAACTAACATCGGAGAAATTCTCGCTGCCTACACGGTTCATCCAACTTTCCTCGATCGGTTTACCGGAATCAAATCGCTCACCGTAATACGCCAATCCCATCGAATACGGCCCAAGCAACCATTTATATGAGCCACAAATCAATGCATCGGGTTTTATCTTTTGCAGATCGAATGGCAATGCCCCAACAGACTGTGTTCCGTCAATAATTAACAGAGCCCCAACATCATTTGTGCGTTTACGGATGGCTTCCAGGTCAAACCGCGTTCCGTCAACCCAATGCACATTTGGAACAGCAACAACCTTTGTGCTTTTATCGATTGCATCCAGAATGCGTTCATTCCATTTTTTTCCGCGATCAGTAAAGTCCTCGGGCGCAGTAATGCTTTTTATGGACGCACCGGTTTCATCACTTAATGTCTTCCATGGATAATAGTTACTGAAGAACTGATCGGTGGTTAGAATGATGTTCTGATCTTTTTTGATATCCACGTTCTTCGCCACATTAGCCATTCCGTACGAAACCGATGGAATAATAGCGAAGCGTTGCGGATCGTTTCCGTTAACGAGCTTTGCATATTCTTCACGCAGCAGATCCGATTCATTGAAAAAGTCAATGGGTTTGATGTCAAATGGAGTGCGCTTTCTGCGCAATGCTTTGATGCCGGCTTTCTCCGAATCTTTCAGTATAGGCGACATGTACGCACAGTTAAGATACGTGACTTGCGGAGGAAGCGAGAATAGAGAGCGTTTGGAGGTCAACATTGGTTAGCAGTTAGTGGTTAGTAGATAGAATTTAGTAGGAATGCTAACTCCTGCCTACTAAATTCTATCTACTTATTTTTCCAGTCGAACGTATTGATCAAATGCATGATATCCTTTTTCATGTACTCGATCGCGGGCTGCAGCGAGTCGTTTTGAACTTTTGTATTAAAGTACAGCGCTCCGCGCAAAAAGTTTTTTGTTGAGTCAGTAATGGTAAACTGCATCTGGCTTGGCACCTCACCGTCAAGCTCAACAACAACGGCCGTGTGACCTTTCGGGGTTTTTGTGATCACTTCATCAATCGCGTACGCTTTGATCTGATGCTTGCTGGCCAGTACATAGGCATCGTTGAGAAACTCTTTTAACAGCTCATCGTTGTTATTGATCTTCTTATACGTAACGTGAACAGTTGACTTCAGCTCAGGATAAAAAATCTCTAACCAGAAACGCTCACTGAAACCGGACGTATCCGACAGCAATCTCGCATGGTTTGAATATTCAAACGTATAGGGAAGCGAATCCGGGAGCGCCTGATATACTGGCTCCGGAAGAATTAAACGATTATAACCTATTGGCTTGGGAAGATACTCACGCTCGCAGCTGAACAAGGCAGCTGAGAACAAAAAAATAATTATAAAGCCTGAAATAAATTTTCTTTCTCTATCCCTCACCCTTATGAAATTGACATCATTACTTAAAACACAGTACCCTCTCCCTGGGGAGAGGGTAGTTCTGCTGTGTTTAACGTGAATAATTTCCATTTGGGTGAGGATTAAAACGGAAGATCATCAGTTCCGGATGAATCAGCTGAATAGCTTTCCTGACTTTTTGCTGTACCGGAATAACCGCCCTCCGATGAAGAACCTCCGCCTCCGCTGCGTTGCGTTGATAGCATGGTCATGTTATCAGCAATTACTTCAGTAGTGTAGCGGGTAACGCCTTCTTTTTCCCATGAACGTGTGCGC
>CAZHQP010000319.1:0-3493 GCA_964534735.1 uncultured Roseivirgaceae bacterium | reverse complement strand
TCTATTACGCTAATTGCCTGGTTGTTAACCAACGATTCAATAACAGCTTCTGTAACCTGTTCCGGACCGGTGTTGGCCACAAGCTTTCCCTCGGGTGAGATTAAAACGGTGTGCGGAATTAGCCTGTGCGGAAATGCATTCGATATGAGGGATGCCGTATCAGAGGCAAACCAAACTTCTGATGGCTTCACTTTTAAAAACTGCCGGATGCGCTTCGGTGTCTCATGCGAAACCTGAATAATGCGCAGCTTGTCAGGATATTTTGCCTGTAACTCCGCTAAATGTGGCATCGCAACAATACATCCACCGCACCAGGTAGCCCAAAATTCGATAACTACTACTTTGCCTTTCAGCTGGTTAATGGATGTTGTCGGTACGGTTGCATTCAATAAATTGAATTGTAAATCCGGCACCTGATCTCCGTTCTTCAGCTGTGCAAACGCACAAGGTGCTGTTACGAGCAACAGAAAAATTGTCTTTTTCATACTGTTTTGTTTTTTGTTACAAATCACGCTAATAGCAAGGCACTGAAGGGTTAACGACCTATAAGAAGCGTTAATTAGTGTTAATACCTTTGCGGACGATTCAGGAGCGTGGTATTTTTGAGAAATGAAAAAGCGGCTTGTCCTGATCCTTGTGCTGATGTCAGCCTGCGTTGTAGGCATTATCGGGCTGCAGCTATTCTGGAATTATCAAAACTATAATAGCACGGTTAAAAATTTTACGCATGACACTAACGAAGCACTGTCACATGCTGTAAATCGCGAAATTAATGTACGCCACTTAACCATTGTAAAACAGTTCAAACGCTGGCTTGCCGACACCGCATTTATTGAGATCACCTGCGATAACGTAAACCGCGACAATAAAACTGTTTTCCATATGCGGGATGCACATCCAATCAATGAGGATAAGCGACCGGTAAGCATTGGGCTTGTTAGCTTCAAAGAAAGCTTGTCGGAAATAACTCCGGAAGCTAAAGCATTCTTTATCGAACATTTTGGAAATAATATCCTGATGGGAGACCTTAAAAAGGGTATTGTTTATTTCTATACCCAGCGTTTAGGCGACAGTCTTGCAGTTGCATATGACAGAAGCAAGCTTAACCTGGATACACTCCGTACATTTTATAAGGAAGAGCTTGCACTCAAGGAGATTTACACTTCCTTTGAGCTGAACCCGGAAGAGACTGAAAAGGATGCTTTTGTTACACAAAAGGTTAATACAGCTTTGCGTGCTCCATATGATAAAGAACCTGTGTGTGCCGGCTTTGTGAGCCCATTTGCTTACTTTTTAAAAGAAATGAAATGGGTAATCATATCAACCTTATTGTTGATCGCAATTACGTTATTCTGTTTTGGATACACGGTAAAAACTTTATTATCGCAACAAAAGCTGGCTGAGCTGAAAGATAATTTTATCAACAACATGACGCACGAACTGAATACACCGCTAACGTCTATCCGGATAACTTCAGAAGCATTAAAATCTTTCAATCATTCGGATGAAACCCGGCAGGAATACCTGGAGATAATCAGCCAGCAAACGGAAAAGCTTACTGATCTAACGGCTCAGATCCTGAATACAAACCGTTTGGTCGTTTCGCGTAAATCGATGAAGGCGATTGATGTTGATAAGCTTATCAGGCAAGCAATTGATGATCTTTCCCCACAAGCAGAAAAATATCATGCTTCAATTCATTACCAGGAGTCCTCAACCTCTATATACATAAAAGGAGAAGAAGAGAGCCTGATTAATGCATTTGCCAACATCATCGACAATGCGTTGAAGTATTCCAGCGAACGGTTGCAGCTCACGATTACAAGCATAATTCGAAATGGGTATGCAGAAATTTCATTTGCAGACAATGGTCCGGGCATTCCGGACGAATACCGTAAGCGCATCTTTGAAAATTTTTTCAGGGTTCCGCAAGGCAATACACATACTGTAAAAGGATATGGTCTGGGCCTTAGCTATGTGCAGCAGGTGGTCAGTCAGCATCAGGGCTTCGTTACTGTTTCTGATAACCAACCTGCAGGAAGCATTTTTACATTAAAGCTCCCGCTTCAGCATGGATAAGCTGAATCTGTTATTGGTTGAAGATGAACCCTCACTTGCAAAAGTGATTCGCGAAAGCATGGACCAGCGGAACTATGCAGTAGTTCACGCAGATGACGGCCGAAAAGCTTTCAGTGTGTTTCAACAAGGCAAGTTCTCACTTTGTATTATTGATGTAATGCTTCCGCACGTGGATGGCTTTACGCTGGCAAAGCAGATCCGTGCGACTGATTCAAATGTTCCGATTTTATTTCTGACAGCCCGGACCGCTACTAAAGATGTTATCGAGGGCTACGAAAGCGGAGGGAATGATTACCTTAAAAAACCGTTTAGTCTGGAAGAGTTATTTCTGCGTGTAAGTGAGCTCCTGAAACGTGCAAATTCAAATGCACGTACGGATGAAACGAGTGTTTCCATCGGACAACATATATTTACTCCGCACAAGCAAACGTTAAAATTCAAATCCGAAAAAGAGATCAAGCTTTCATATCGTGAGACTCAGTTGCTGCAGATGCTGTACGAAAACCGGAATGCCTTGCTGGACCGGAAAAAAGTATTGTTAACTCTATGGGGAGATGACAACTATTTCAACACCCGGACCATGGATGTTTTTATCACCAAACTGAGAAAGCATTTGAAGAATGATCAGGCTGTGGAAATTATTAATATGCGCGGAGTAGGGTATAAGCTTATATGTTAACCGGCATGAGCACAATTGCTATAGCTTTGGCAGCGTGATGTAAAAAGTTGAGCCGATGCCTGCCTTACTTTCAAATCCGATCTGACCACCAATTAATTCAATCAGGTTTTTCGATATCAAGAGCCCCAGTCCCGAAGATTTTTCACCCAGTAGCCCTGCTCGTCCGGATTCGGTCTGCCGTTCAAATAGTAAAGGCTTCAATTCATCCGGAATTCCAATACCGTTGTCGATAACACTTATCGTTACATTATCTTCGGTTTCTGCCAATCGGATTGCAATGGAATCCTGCTCACGCGAATACTTGAGTGCATTTGATAACAGATTATTGATTACCAGCATAACTTTTATCTCATCGGTAGAGATAAGAATTGCGGGTTGTGTACTATAAAATGTAATGGTACGGTTAGGCTGGCTTTGCTTCAACTCATCTACCATGGCAGAAACCTGTTTAACAATGTCCAGCCGGGCTTTACGCGTGGCGATGGTAGGCGCTTCCTGGTTTTCAGTTAATACAAGTTCATTAATAATTTTTAAACAATGGCGACTGTTTGCCTGTACAAGTGACAGATACGTTTTAAGATTGTCATCACCGGATGCGCTAACATATTTTTCAGCTTCTACTGATAAATGTTGCATGAGGTTCAGTGCACCGCTGATGTGATGAACAAGAGTATCCATCAATGTATTTTTTTTAGCGGTGTATTTAACGAGGTACTCACGATGTTTATAATGCCG
>CAZHQP010000318.1:0-3561 GCA_964534735.1 uncultured Roseivirgaceae bacterium | reverse complement strand
CGTAATTGTTATTAACAAAGGAGAGCTTGTTGCAGACGATTCACTTTCGAATCTGATGAAGCTTCAGAATAAAAGTGTTTCGTTGGTTGTGGAGTTTGAAGGAACTGTGAGCGAGAATGAGCTTGCTGCGATTCCAGGTATTGATCGTGTAGTAAAGATTGAAAACGGAAAATTCAGGATTCATCCGAAACAAGGTGCAGACGTGCGCCCGGAGATTTTCAGGTTTGCAGCTGACCGTAAACTTTCACTGTTGGGATTGAAGCAGGAAGAAGGATCGTTGGAAAATATTTTCAGAGAACTTACCGCAAAGCAGGAGGCATGATTCGCGTACTCACGAAGGAATTCAACAGTTTTCTAAACTCACTTATCGCGTATGTGGTGATCGGTGTGTTTCTTACCGGCATGGGCCTGCTTATGTGGGTATTTCCTGAAACTTCCATACTTGATTATGGCTATGCCGATATGGAAACCTTGTTTGTACTTGGACCATACGTTTTCATCTTTCTGATTCCGGCCATTACGATGCGCAGTTTTGCAGAAGAACGCAAGTCGGGCACAATGGAATTACTGTTAACCAAGCCATTAACCGATTGGGATATTATCCTTGGAAAGTTCTTCGCATGCTTCCTGCTCGTGTTGTTTGCTTTATTACCAACACTGATCTATTATTTATCAGTTAGCGCATTGGGTAATCCGGCTGGTAACATAGATACCCCCGGTGTGATTGGTTCCTACATTGGCCTGGCTTTGCTAGCCGGGGTATTTTGCTCGATAGGCATTGTTGCATCTTCCATCACGGCCAATCAAATTGTTGCATTCATTCTGGCCGCATTCCTCTGCTTTATTGTGTTCTCCGGGTTTGAGTCAATCTCTACGTTAAATGTGTGGTCGGAAAATACGTTACTCATCAAACAGTTTGGTATACTCTATCATTATGAGGCGTTAAGCAAAGGTGTGATCGACAGCCGTGACGTTGTTTATTTCATCAGCACAGGCGCATTAATGTTGCTCATCTCAAAAATTATTCTCAGCGCAAGGTCATGGTAAGCTTGAACAGTAAACGGACGGGAGATTTGCTGTTGCTGGCCAACGGATTAGTCCTATTGGTGCTGATCAATGTGCTGGCGTCTCAATATTTCTTCCGCCTTGATCTTACACAAGAAAAACGTTTCTCGATTAAAGATCAGACCAAAGAAATGCTCCGTGAACTGGATGATAAAGTATACGTGGAGGTCTACCTGGAAGGCGAGTTGAACGCAGGTTTCCGGAGACTGCAGAAGGCGATTCGTGAGACACTCGAAGAGTTCAGAATTTATTCGAACAACAATGTACAGGTAGTGTTTACGGATCCGTCCACCGCGATGAGCCAGAAAGCTCGTAATGAATTTATGCAGGGACTGATGCAAAAAGGAGTGGTCCCGACAAACGTTGTTGATTCTAAAGATGGTCAGACTTCTGAAAAAATAATTTTCCCGGGTGCTGTAATCTCTTATGGCGGATTTGAAACGGGTGTAAACCTGTTGAAAGGAAATAAGGCCGGCACTGCCGATGAGAAGATCAATCAATCCATTGAAGGGATCGAGTATGAGCTTGCCAGCGCAATCTATAAAATGGCAAATGCGAACCGAAAGCGAATCGGATTAGTAACGGGCCATGGAGAATTGAATGATCTCGAAATCGCAAGCTTCAATAATGCATTGCTTGAATTTTATAATGTTGCGAAAGTTGACCTGGGGCGGAAGCGGCCGCTCGAAGGATACGATGCGCTCATTATTGCAAAACCAACGCAGAAATTTTCCGAGTCCGATAAATACAGGCTCGACCAATATATCATGAATGGCGGGAAAGTGCTATTTCTTATTGATAAGCTCGAGGCTTCAATGGATAGTGCTTCACGCGAAGATTATTTTGCGTTTCCGTATGATATTAATCTCGATGATCAACTCTTTAAATATGGAATCCGGTTAAATCTCGACCTGGTACAGGACCGATTAGCAGGAAAGTATCCGGTGATAACCGGTGAAATCGGAGGGAAGTCGCAATTCCAGTTAATGGATTGGCCGTTCTTCCCGTTGATCAACCGGTATGCTGATCACACCATCACCCGGAACCTCGATGTGATTGTTACCCGATTCGTCAGCACGATGGATACAGTGAAAGCCGAAGGTGTGAAAAAAACTCCGTTGATGTTTACGTCACAGTATTCCCGGAAAATCTCAGCACCCGTCCACGTGGGCATTAACGACATTCGCAAAAACCTGAAGGCGGAAGATTTTGCAATGAGTTATTTGCCGGTTGGATATTTACTGGAGGGTAAGTTCACATCCGTATTCAGGAACAGATTCCTGCCGGAAGGAGAAGATAAAGCCTTATTTAAAGAACAGGGTGTTCTATCCAAGCTGATTATAATTGCAGATGGCGATCTTGCCCGGAATGACGTTAATCCAAAAACGGGCCAGCCGCAACAACTCGGGTATGACCAGTTTGCCAAGTACACATTTGCCAATCAGGAATTGTTGATGAATGCCGTGAATTACCTGGTTAATGGTGATGGGTTGATTGCTGCGAGGAACAAAGAAGTTAAGATCCGGCCATTGGATAAGGAAAAGATCCGTACGGAAAGAACTAAGTGGCAGGTAATCAATCTGGCGCTTCCGCTGGCAGTGATGCTGGTATATGGTTTAATCCGGTCGTTTATCCGAAAACGTAAATACTCCGCTTTCTGATGCAAAAAAAGAAAAATATCCGGTTATTGATTTCACTATGCGTAATGATTGTGATTACGGGTGTGCTTCTGTTTTTGGTTAACAGAAATCAAAATCAGGTTGTCGATAAATCAATCTTTAGGGTTGAAGATTTGAAATCGATTGATAAAGTAATACTGGAGAAAGCCGGTGAGAAGACAGAGCTCATGCTGGATGCCAGTAATCGCTGGAAAGTGAATGGTCAGCCTGTTGATCCGGCTATGATCGATGTTCTTTTTGCTACGCTGCAACAAGCAGAACCAAAACGTGCCGTGCCTGAAAAATTATCAGATTCAATTAAAAGCACGTTAGAGAAACAAGGGGTGCATGTAACACTCTTTCAGGGAACGGATGAAGCATTAAGTTTTATTGCCGGAGGTAATCCTTCTAAAACCCAGGCCTACTTTGCTAAACCCGATGGTGATGTATACATCATGATCATTCCGGGTTATCGCGTCTATACTTCCGGAATATTTGAACTGGAAACAACCGGCTGGAAGGATAAATATATTTTTAATTTTAACTGGCAAAACTTTCAAAGTCTGAATGTTTCATTTGCTGCAAGTCCGGCTGACGACTTTGAAGTCTCAATGGGTAAGGAATACTTTGAGGTGAAGGGTATCGCGCAGGCGGACACTGCCAAGCTGAATGATTTTCTGGATGCAGTCTCCTTGCTTACGGTGGATCAATACCTGTTGAAGGAACAGGCCGTTGCGTATGACACCGCCCTTGAGTCAAGCCAGGGCTTTTCGATTGTCGTGAAAGATATTTCCGGAAAAACATACGACCTGAAGCTTTATGCGGAGCCCGGCAAGTC
>CAZHQP010000317.1:0-3604 GCA_964534735.1 uncultured Roseivirgaceae bacterium | reverse complement strand
TAAAGAGTTATAAGAAACTGTATAAAGCTGACGATACCTACCGGGTATTGATTATAACCAATCAAGGTAATATGGTGGTGAAGTTGTTTAACGAAACCCCGCTACATCGCGATAATTTTGTAACGAAAGTAAAAGCTGGCTTTTACGACAGTTTACTCTTTCACCGGGTGATTAATAATTTTATGATACAGGGTGGTGATCCTACTAGTAAAAAAGCCGCTGATGGGGATCGCTTAGGTAGTGGTTCGGCACCAGGCGATCGGATTGCCGCTGAGTTCAGAACGGACCAAGGTATCTATCACAAACGCGGGGCGCTGGCTGCTGCGCGCGATAATAATCCCGAAAAGGCAAGCAGCAATTGTCAGTTTTATATTGTGCAGCGGCCAGCTTGGCGTACCACACAATTAGACAGCACTATTGTGCAACGCAATCTTACCCTGAACGAAACACAAAAGAAACTTTACACAACACAAGGCGGTACTCCCCATCTGGATGGTGGCTATACAGTATTTGGTGAATTGCTAATTGGATTTGATGTGCTGGATAAAATTGCGGCCACTAAAACCAATGCAGATAGACCCATCGAAAATGTGCGCATGAAAATGTTTGTGCTAACTGAACCAAGTTTAATAAAAAAATAATATGTATGCGTTTCATTATAAAGCTTAGTTTCTGTTTTGCCTTAATAATTTCTTGTCAAGAGGAGGAAAATATTACTCCTAAAGTTGTAGCAACAATCACGATTGACGGAATAGAAAGAAAATTCATGAATTTTGATGGAAGCGCAAATGATAATTACTTTTTTATTGAAGACAACGATGATAATGCTGTTGTTTTTGTATTAAACATTTTAAGTTCTGATTCCCTAAGAAATATAGTTGAAAGTCAGTCAACACCTAAAAGAAAAGCTGAAAAGGTCATTGATTTATTGCAAAATATTGAACCAACTTTCGGTAGAGCATTGTATACTGTTGATAAAGTTAATTATAATTGTTTTACATGTTTTCATCAGTTTAATATTCCAAGTTATTCCATTATATATATGGAAAACTTGAGTGATCCAGTAAATAAAAAAATTTGGACTTCAAGTTACTTGGATCAAGCGGAATACGTTCTTAAGATCAACAATCTACAAGCTATTGAAGAGTTTAATAAATTTCGGGGCTTCAATACTTTTTATATTAGAGGAGAAATAGAATTTCAATGCGTGTTAGCTGATGATTTAGGGGAGGTAGTGCAAATTCGAGGTAAGTCAGATGTATTGTTCTTTGAATTTTATTGATTCTTGAATATGAAAAAACTCTTTTCGTCCGTGCCTGTCTATCCTGATAAGGGATTAGCTATAATCAGGATTGCTGTGGGCTTATTGTTGGCATATCATGGCTTTGAAGTTTTTGATCGGGAAACCATGCAGAGCTATTTAACATGGGATAATTTTAAAAGTGGGACAGGCGAGTTTTTGGTTTACTTAGGAAAATCTTCCGAGTTTATTTCAGGAGTGTTATTAACGCTGGGCATTTATACGCGCCTTGGCGGATTGCTTGCAGCTGGCACATTGAGCTATATAACTTTTTTTGTGGGCCATGGAAAATTCTGGTACGAAGATCAACATCCGTTTATGTTTGTTTTGTTTGGGGTACTTTTCTTTTTTACAGGGCCGGGCGCATGGAGCTTGGATAAATGGTTAAACCGAACGGGGAAATAACCAACCAATGAAAAAGCGATTTAATTGGAAGCGACTGGTAATTCTTGTTTTACTGATACCTGTTTTACTGTTTGGTATTTTGGTTGGGGTGTTATACTGGAAGCAAGACAGTATTGTGCAAGAGTTGATCAGTACCGCCAATCGCGATTTTGCCGGTGAGATTGAAGTTGAAGATAGCCACATTTCACCTTTCACTAATTTTCCCTACATCTCTATTGATCTTGATCACGTAAAGATTTACGAAAACAAAAACAAAGCTGGAGCCACATTGCTTGAAGTAGCCGATGTTTATCTCGGCTTCGATTTACTTACTGTGTTACAAGGGAAAATGGATATTAAGGTTATCCGCTTGAAAGACGGGGCCATTAAACTTGTACAACATACCGATGGTAGTTTTAACATTACCAATGCACTATCCGGAAAGGAAGAAGTAACAGATCCGGCTTCGGAATTTCATCTGGACATTAAGCAGATTGTTGTAAACAACGTGCATATCCTTAAAATCAATGAAAGCAATAACCTTTTGGTGGATGCATTTATTGAAGATGCTCAATCGCGGTTTAAAGCAGACCAGAATCATGTGCTAGTAAAATTGGATACCCGCTTTGAAATGAATGTATTGCTGGATGGTGACACAACGTTTGCCAAACACAAGCATTTTGATTTACACACGCAGCTAGATTTTGATCAGCAAACTCAAAAGCTCACGATTCAGCCATCCGAACTGCAGTTGGAACGCGCACTTTTTAAAATGGATGGGTCAATTGATCTTGACGATGATCTGAACATGGACATCCGGTTTCATGGCAACAAACCTAACTTCGATCTTTTTCTTGCCTTTGCGCCCGAAGAACTTGCTCCCGCTTTGCAACGGTACGATAATGCCGGTAAAATTTTCTTTGAAGCATCAATAACAGGTAAAGCGGCAAACGGTCACAATCCTATTGTATTGGCCGAGTTTGGCTGCGAAGATGCATTCTTCAATAATAAAGAATCGCAAAAAAAGTTAGATCAACTTTTCTTTAAAGGAAAATTTACTACCGGTGCATTGGGCAACGCTTCAACTTCGGAGTTTTCTATTTATGATTTTTCGGCCCGACCCGAGGCGGGTATATTTAGCGGCAATCTTACCGTAAAGAATTTTGCATCGCCAGAGATTGAAATGAAAGTACGATCGGAATTCGATCTCGACTTTCTGGCTAAGTTTCTGAACATAAAAGATTTGGAAGACTTATCGGGTAACGTGTCGCTTACCATGAACTTTCACGACATCGTTGATTTGGATAATCCAGAAAAAAGTATTGAAAAATTAAACGAATCATACTTTACGGAGTTGGATGTTAAAAATCTTTCATTCAGAACTCCTGGTTTTCATTTACCCGTAAAGAATGTAAACATACGCGCTACCATGGATGGCCATGAAGCGCGTATTGATCGCTTCGATCTTAAGGTTGGAAATTCTGATTTATCCATCTCAGCCGATATCAGCGATCTTCCGGCAATTCTTCATCACACCAAAAATCCGGTATCGGCACACCTCACTATTAAATCAGCTTTATTGGATCTTAAAGAATTAACCAGTGGAGATACTGCGCAAACCAAGCCTGTAGATGAACAGATTCGTAATCTGAGTATGAAACTAAAGTTTAATAGTTCGGCTCGTGCATTTACGGAATCACCCAATCTTCCGGTAGGAGAATTTTTTATTGAAGATCTCTACGCTAAACTAACGCACTATCCGCATACGCTACACGATTTTCATGCCGATGTATTTGTCGATGATCAGGATTTCAGGGTAGTTGATTTTACCGGAATGATTGATAAGAGTGATTTTCATTTTAATGGAAAACTCCGAAATTATGATTTATGGTTTTTAACCGAACCCGAAGGTGACACTCG
>CAZHQP010000316.1:0-3607 GCA_964534735.1 uncultured Roseivirgaceae bacterium | reverse complement strand
CGCTCACATTTAAATTCAGATTTCCGGAGGTAGTGATTTTTGTTTGTGCGATCAGGTCACCCGAACCGCTAACACTCATTGTTTCAATATTGGCAACCGTTACCCATACGGTAACTTTATCATCGCTGCTCCAGTTCCAGTTACTCCACTTTTCTTCCGGACCGATCGAAAGCTTTCCGCCTTCAACTTTCGTCTTTATTTTTTCGAGCATTTCGGCAGAGGCTTCAATCTCCACTTTCTGCGGACTGCCTTGTTTCACATACAGCTTACCCGCTGTGCGGAAAGAGATTTTTGTAAAGGTAGGAACTTCGCGGGTCTCTTTTTTCTGTGCAAAAGATGCGGAAATGATCAGCAAAACGGCTGATAAAAGGAAAAGTATTTTTTTCATAGCTGGATTATTATAAAGTAAAGACTCTGCAAATTTACCGGGGTTGCACGGTAAAACGGGTTTATTTCTAATCTTTAGACGGATAAAGGGCCTTTTGCGTTACATGATCACTTCTTTTCGTACACTAAGCGGCTCATCGGCAGGAGAGTACAAGGAAAAAGGCAGCAAATTTATTGCATTGGCATTTCCGGTTTCCTCAGAAGACGAAGTTAAAACCCGACTTACGGAAATCAAAAAGGAGTATTTCGATGCCCGGCATCATTGTTATGCCTATATAATAGGAGCAGATAAAAGTAAATTCAGAGCCAATGATGATGGTGAACCAAACCATTCCGCGGGTGATCCGATTCTTGGACAGATTAGGTCAAAAAATCTCACTAATGTGCTTGTCGTTGTAGTGAGGTATTTTGGAGGAACGAAGCTCGGTGTTAGTGGGTTGATCACGGCCTATAAAACTGCTGCCGAAGAAGCCTTGAACAAAGCACAAATTATTGAGCAACAAATTACCGTAACATTCGTGTTTGAATTTTCCTACGAAGTCACGCCAGTTATTATGAAGCTGATAAAGGACTTTAGCTTGAAGATCATGAATCAGGAATTTGGCGAAACATGTTCAATAGAAATTGAAGTTTTGCTTTCTGTGAAAGACAATCTTTTGGATCGCGTGCGGTTATTGAATGCGACAGGTAGTGTCTTTACGGTAACCGAAATACAATAGCTAGTTATAAAATTCTTAATTTGTTGACTTAATCTTCAACCGCATGTCAAACCGTACCCCTGCAATAGGCTTTATTTTCGTTACTCTTTTACTGGATGTTATAGGTTTCGGAATCATCATACCCGTATTGCCTGACCTGATTATCGAACTCTCCGGCCGGGTACCGACTACCGATGAAGAGGTTAAGGCGGCATTAAGCTATGCTTCTAAAATCGGAGGATTTATGATTGCAGCCTATGCGTTCATGCAGTTTTTATGTGCGCCAATAATTGGAGCATTGAGCGATCGATATGGCCGAAGACCGGTTTTGTTGGGTTCACTTTTTGGCTTTGGAATTGACTATCTTTTTCTGGCCTTGGCGCCATCCTTAAGCTGGTTGTTCCTCGGGCGCATCATTGCGGGAATAATGGGTGCGAGCTTTACAACTGGGGGTGCATACATCGCGGATATCAGCACACCTGAAAAACGTGCTCAGAATTTTGGAATGATTGGAGCAGCGTTTGGGCTGGGATTTATTATCGGCCCTTTAATGGGTGGCTTGCTTGCTGATTTCGGAACACGTGTTCCATTCTTTGTTTGTGCAGGACTAACCTTGCTAAACTGGCTCTATGGATTCTTCATTCTTCCCGAATCGTTGAAAGAAGAGAATAAAAGAAAATTTGAATGGAAGCGTGCTAACCCCATCGGTACATTAAAAAGCCTTACGCGGTATCCGGTTATTTCCGGATTAATACTTTCCCTCGCATTTATTTATGTTGCATCACACGCAGTGCAAACAAACTGGGCTTACTATGTCGAGCTTAAGTTTGGTTGGGACGCAAAGCAAGTCGGTTGGTCACTCGCGGTAGTGGGTGTTGCTTTTGCCATTATTCAGGGCGGATTGATCAGGCTCATTATTCCAAAGCTGGGACAGGAGAAAAGTGTTTATCTCGGTATTGGATTATATGCGATTGGCTTTTTGCTCTATGGCCTTGCTGCTCAGGGCTGGATGATGTACCCGATCATAGTTTTATATTGCCTGGGAAGTATTGCGGGGCCGGCACTGCAAGGCATTATGTCTTCCTCTATTCCTGCTAATGAACAAGGTGAACTGCAGGGCGGCTTCACCAGCCTAATGAGTCTGGCGGCTATTATCGGGCCACTTATAATGAATGGTACATTTTCCTGGTTTACAAGTAACAATGCTCCATTTTATTTTCCGGGTGCGGCTATGATTTTAGGAGCAGTGTTAACGTTGATCAGCTCATTATTAGCCCGTAATACATTAAAAAAACATATCGTTAAGACAACGTAATGAAATCTGTTTTCATTATCGGCTTATTATTTATGCTTCAGCAATCCTCTTTTAAAGATACTCAACAAAAGGAAGCACGGGTAAAAGTTGCGTATGAGGATAAGGAAGCTTCCGCTAAAAAGCGTTTTACGGATCAGAAACTTTCGATGGATAAGTTTCAGCTATTTCTTCGAGCGTTCAAAAAGGAAAAGGAATTAGAAGTATGGGTGAAGGAAAAAGGTAAAGAAACTTTTGCCTTACTGTATACAATTGATTTCTGCTCAAGCTCCGGAACACTGGGCCCTAAGAGAAAAGAAGGTGATCTTCAAATTCCGGAGGGCATTTATCAGATCAATCATTTTAATCCGGTTAGCAATTTTTATTTGTCGCTGGGTATCAACTATCCCAATGAATCAGATAAGATATTAAGTGATAAGAAAAAACCTGGAAGCGCTATTTACATTCATGGAAACTGCGTAACCGTGGGCTGCATTCCCATAACTGACGATGGGATAAAAGAATTGTATCTTTTGGCGGTTGAAGCAAAGAATAACGGCCAGACCACAATACCTGTGCACATTTTTCCAACCCGGCTTGATGCAGGTATTGCTGAAAAATTAGCAACAGCCTACCAGGCGGATTCAAAAACTGCCGCATTCTGGAAAAATCTTGAGACGATCTATCAGGATTTTCAGCAATCGAAAAAGCTTAAAGCTGTTCAGGTCAGCAGCACCGGGCAATATTTCTTTTAATATTTTAATCCTTTATATAGAGTTTTTATCAAGGATTGCTGACAAGCTCTGTAAAAAACATCAGCTCATCGTCTGGTTTCGCACTCTTTGAAGAATTTGCACAGGCCGCTTTCACTAGGCCTTTTCCGGGTACATACCAGTCGTGATGATATTTATCAAATTTAATGTCAAGTCCTTCCTTTAAGTGTGTGAGAAATCCGTACTCCAACACGTACGCTTCGTAAGATGTTCCACCCACAGTTATCGTTTCTTTGCCGCTTATTTTAATGTTGTAAAATTTTGCTTCATAAAGCGCTTTGCCTTTCTCGAATGACACAACGCAATCCGGGATGGTTTGTCCAACCTGAGTATTGTTAGGTAGTTCGAGATAACAAGGATTGCCATCCTGCATTAGCGGTATTGGTATTGCATTCTGAATTCCGTTTAAACGTGAACGCCAATCGATCTTTGTCGTTTCAGCATTTGTCTCAACTGCG
>CAZHQP010000315.1:0-3616 GCA_964534735.1 uncultured Roseivirgaceae bacterium | reverse complement strand
AGGCGTGATGAGCGCTGACCCAAAACGCCTGCTGGGTGCAATTGTGTTCGATGAGCTGCCCTACAGCGAGGCAGCTGAGATGACGTATTATGGCGCTTCCGTGATCCACCCGAAAACGATCAAGCCGCTTGCGTTGAAACAAATTCCGCTATACGTAAAAAGCTTTGACAACCATACGCTTCCCGGAACGAAGATTCATGAATGCCGTATCGAAAAGCTGCCACCGCTTATTGTATTCAAGGACAATCAATGTCTGCTCTCTTGTCGCGTAACAGATTACACGTTTATTAACGAAGAGCAGATGAGCATTATTTTTAATGCATTAGCTGATCTGGACATAAAGATCAATGTGATGCAGAATTCTGCGATCTCCTTTTCTTTTTGTATCGATTTTCGTGAAAGTAAACTGAATCATTTACTCGACAGGCTTCAGCAATACTTTGAGGTGTACTACAATACCGGGCTTACGCTGATCACGGTAAAAAATTATGATGCAGAAACGTTTGACACCTACCGGAAGAAACCCGGGATTTTGATTGAGCAGTCGTCACGCTCAACGCTGCAAGTGTTACTTAAGCTTTAAGATGCTCCTTTTGTAAATAGTTGATAAATGATTCAGTTGAATGACTCAGGATATCAAACACATTCTGAAACCCTGCTTCATCGCCATAGTATGGATCCGGAACTTCTTCACCTGAAGGATTAAGGTCGTAGCTGCGCATTAGCTTGATCTTGTGGGAATGAGTCTTTGCGTTTGTCAGTCTTAGAATATTCGTATGATTGCTTTTATCCATAGCGATGATAAAGTCATACGACTCTAAATCCTGTTCACAAAGCTGCCGCCCAAAATGATCAATCGTGACTCCGTTCTTCAATGCGTTTTTAATTGTTCGCGGATCGGGCGTATCGCCTACATGATAGCTGGCTGTACCGCAGGAATGGACTTCAACCCGATTTTCAAGTCCTTTTTCACGGATTTTATGTTTAAAAATAGCTTCCGCTAATGGCGACCGGCAAATATTACCAAGACAAACAAACAGGATTTTTACTTTATTCATATAAACGTAAACTCCAAAATTAGCTGAAAATAGGGGTTACAAAAGCATTTACCGAGGCATAAATGGCATAGCACAATTTACCGAGTATTGGTTTGAAAAGCCGCTTCTTGCTCAGAGGTGGCTTTTCTCTTTTTTTAATCAGGATTTCAAGGATTTTCAGGATTTAGGGACAGGTTTGAAAAGTAATTCATCCCGAATTCGTAAATCGTAGGTCATAAAATCAAAAATCCTAATGGAACTCATAATCGTTACCGAACAATACCAGCCCGGCATTGCGCTAATCCAGCTTAACAGACCAAAAGAATTAAACGCACTCAATCCCCAACTGATGGGTGAAGTACGCGATGCGTTGCTTCAGCTCGATAAAAATGATGCAGTAAAAGTTATCATCATAACCGGCAACGACCAGGCTTTTGCTGCCGGAGCGGACATTAAGCAGATGGCGGATAAATCTGCGATTGATATGCACATTATGGACCAGTTCAGCACGTGGGATCAGATCCGTAAAACAAAGAAGCCAATCATTGCAGCGGTTTCGGGTTTTGCATTGGGCGGGGGCTGTGAGTTTGTGATGACCTGCGACATGGTGATCGCGTCTGAAACTGCAAAGTTCGGTCAGCCTGAAATTAAGATCGGAACTATTCCCGGTGCAGGCGGAACACAGCGGTTAACAAAAGCCATTGGAAAAGCGAAAGCAATGGAGCTCATTCTTACCGGCAGATTCTTATCCGCACAGGAGGCACATTTTTACGGGTTGGTAAACAAGGTTGTTCCGCTTGAAATGTACATGCACGAAGCGGTTGAGCTTGCCAAAGAGATTGCGCAGATGCCACCAATTGCCGTACAACTCGCCAAGGAAGCCATTAACCGCTCATTTGAAACCCAATTGGATGAAGGTTTGATGTTTGAACGTAAGAATTTCTATCTAACCTTCGCTTCAGAAGATCAGAAAGAAGGGATGAAAGCTTTCATAGAAAAACGAAAGCCTGTGTACAAAGGGAAATAAAAAAAGCCCTGACGCTTCCGTCAGGGCTTTTTTGTTCTTTCAGAGTGATTACAAAACTCCATGCTTGTTCTCACGGATTGAGAAGCCGAGGCCTACATTAATCATCTTGTATTTCTGTAAAGTATAATCGCCTACAAGATAAATTGGACCAAGTTTTAAGCGCATACCTGCAGTAAAGCGCATGCTCTTGTTTTTGATTGATATCGCAACAGGGTCCGTTACTGAGAAAGTCTGCGGATTTGCATCAATCTCGTACGTTCCATTCATATTTACCTTTGTGTTGATCATTGAATATCCAATGCCTCCATATATCGTAAGCACGGAAAGTTTTTTAGAAATCAGTAACTGGTATACCCATGAGTTAAATTTATACTCACCCACTCCGTCCTGACTGTCCGGTCTTGTGTCGCCTGTATTATCATTTGACAAATCAGTCTCTCCCTTCAGCGAGTTATACGCCAACAATACCGAAAGGTCAAATGGCAAAAGCTTAATGCCTTTGATATGCTGCTTGATATCGTGCTGAACTCCTATACCAAACATAGATATCTTAGAACCGCCAGCTTCAACCTTGGGGACAAAGCGAAATTTTAAATCCGTATTCTTGATAATACCCACACCCAACTGGATCACCGGTACCGGTACGCCCGAAACTCCGAGTTCATCTTTCACTCCCAATCCTTCGGGACCGCTAAACGATACACTTTGCGGACCTAACGGGCCTTGTGCACCATCAGGATCATACGTTGCTGAATAGCTTGTTTCATCTTTTGATCCAAAGAATGTTGGTGCTTTGCGGGTAGGATCGTATGCCCCGCCACTGCCGTTGTTACGGGCCCCATCATACGTTGTTACCGATAATCCTAATTTATTCGGATTAAAAAAATCTTCTGATGTTGGTATTAAAGCAACGTTAGCAGAAAAACCGAAATCAATACCGAATGTTTTATGCGTAGCAGCAGTATTGTACCATCCGCCAGTCATCCCATAGGATAGGCTCGTAACCGTTGGCTTCAGATAAGCTTCAAGCAACTTGCCGGCATCTTTGCCACCTGCATTCAAAAAAGCTGAAATGTCTTCCTGATTCTGCGCAACTGCGGTTTGCAGTACACCCGCCAGCAATGCCAGGGAAAATATTTTCTTGTAGACTTTCATCGTAATCATTGGTTTTCGGTTTTTAGATAATTGGTCATGAATCCTAAATTAGGAATTTTGGTAATCTCCTTCCCGTAAAACTTTTAAATTTATTTGCTAACTGCAAGGGAATGAGGCAGTAATGTTAATATTTTTGCGCCCGATGTTATTTCTTTACAATACTGCACTGCTTTTAGCCCGGATCGGGTATTCAATGGCAGGTTTTTTTAACCCAAAAGCAAAGGCATTTAACGAAGGCCGGAATCATATCTTCAAAAAGCTTAAGAGTGCTTTACAAAATAATTCTTCGCCTGTTATCTGGGTGCATTGCGCATCGCTGGGCGAGTTTGAACAAGGCCGGCCGGTAATTGAAAAATTAAAAGAAGATTTTCCGGATCATAAAATCCTGTTAACATTT
>CAZHQP010000314.1:0-3625 GCA_964534735.1 uncultured Roseivirgaceae bacterium | reverse complement strand
TTACCACCGGACTTACATCTTTGTCAGCACACAGCACAACCATCAAGTTACTGACCATCGCTGCCTTGCGCTCTTCATCAAGCTCAATAATATTTTGTTTGGCCAGGTGATCAAGCGCCATTTGCACCATGCTTACTGCACCCTCTACAATCTTGAAGCGTGCCGAAACTACGGCTGAAGCCTGCTGCCTTCTCAGCATAGCGCTGGCAATTTCTGGCGCGTAGGCGAGGTAGCCAATGCGCGCTTCAATCACGTGAATACCGGCCATGTCTAATCGACCGCGTAAGTTTTCTTCCAGTGCGTGGTTTACTTCATCGTGACCTGAACGTAAGGTTACCTCAGAATCTTCTTCAAAATTATCATAGGCATACTGGCCTGCGAGCTTACGCACCGCTGAATCGCTTTGTACCTTTACAAAGTTCTCGTAGTTATCTACTTCAAAGGCGGCCTGAAAGGTATTTTTAACCTGCCATACCAGGATTACTCCGATTTGAATCGGGTTTCCAACCTTGTCGTTTACTTTAATCTTCTCACTGTCGAAGTTGCGCGCCCGAAGTGAGATTGGTTTTTTCGTGTAGAACGGGTTTACCCAGTAAAAACCATTTTTTTTCACTGTGCCCTGATAGGCACCAAACAGCACCAGCACAATCGAAGAGTTAGGATTGATGAAAAAGAAACCCGGCATCAGGATAAATGCAAAAACAAGCGGCCAGATAAAGATCGGGTTTCGACCCATAATCAAGCCGAGTGTGCCACCGATCAGTAATACAAATACAAGTACCAGCATGGTGTAGCCGGAAAGCGGGGCGGAGGTTTTTTCCTGGTTCATAGTAATGATATTAAAATGATATTATAAATATACTATTTTGAATTTATAACGCAAATCCCTGGAAAGGGTTTCAATTGGAAATAACCTCACGATCCTTATTTTTAGGCCCTGTTTATAAAATTATGGTTCAATACAACCCCAAAACCTGGCTTTCGATCATATTTCACTCCTACAGCAGATTTGTGGTAAGAACCATGATGCCTGCACTGGTTTTTATGGGATTGTTCACCACCATAGTGTGTGTTGTGATGCTCGAGGTTTTTAAGTTCGACAAATCACATTTCTCCAATACAACCGCGCTTCACTCGCTCCTGGGTATTGTGCTGGGTTTGTTCCTTGTGTTCCGAACCAACTCTGCATATGATCGCTGGTGGGAAGGAAGAAAGCTTTGGGGTGGCATGGTAAACAGCACGCGAAACTTTGCTCTTAAGCTGAATGCCTACCTTGATAAAAATGATCACGAAAACAGGAAGTGGTTTTCACAGATGATCCCAAACTTTGTGATCGCTTCAAAAGAACATTTGCGCGCAGGTGTTCAGCTATCTGAGCTTGAGTCAGCCGAGCCAGGATTCCCTGAATCTATGAAAGAAATCAAGCACAAGCCTAACCGGATTGCCGGAATGCTTTATAGCCGGGTAAATGAATTGTACAAAACCGGTAAGCTTACGGGGGATCAATTCAGGGTGCTGGATAAAGAAATGAAAGATTTCATTGACATTATTGGTGCATGTGAGCGGATCAAAAACACCCCAATACCATATTCATATGCAATGTTTATCAAGAAATTTATTTTTATCTATATCCTTACGCTGCCCTTCGGTTTTGTTACGAGTTTTGAGTACATAACAATTCCTACCACGCTGTTAATTACGTTTGTTTTATTAAGTGTTGAGCTGATTGCAGAAGAAATTGAGGATCCGTTTGGCCGGGACATCAATGACCTTCCTACCGATCAGTTAGCGGGCCGGATCAAAGAGAATATTCAGGAAATTCTTGTTTAATCAATCGATTATCGCGGATATAATAAAGTAAATGATAATCGACAGGATCAGCACTCCATACATAATCAGGTCTACCCGGATGTAGGGTTTATACTGTTGATAGAACGCTTTTAGTTTTTTGAACATTTGCAGAAACGTGCTGCAATAATAAGTTCAAAATTTTTAAGAGGGGGTATTGTTTTACAAGAAACAGAGTTGAATATTTCCTCTTTGGTACCTTGAAGTATACGCTGTCCATACTGCTCTTTTTTATAGCCATGTTTCGGGCAGCGGGGCAGGAAGTGCTGGAAAATAATCCACCTTCAGTCAGGTTCTACAGAATCAATACACCCCACTTTAAAGTACTATACCCGAAAGGGTTTGAGGAGCAGGCGCAGCGTGTAGCCAATACACTTGAGCACATTCATGAGCCTGAAGCGTTAACCATGCGCGCGCGACCGCGTAAAATCCCGGTGATACTTCAGAATCAATCATCGATCTCAAACGGGTTTGTTACACTCCTTCCGAGGCGGTCCGAATTCTATACGATGCCGCCCCAGGATTATAATTTTCTGGGAACAAACGACTGGCTGAACCAGCTTGCATCACACGAGTACCGTCATGTGGTACAAAATCAACGGGCTAATAGCGGCTTTAACCGGTTATTGTATTATGCATTCGGTCCGGCAACACTGGCGGCAATGTCTCACGTCTCGGTTCCGCAGTGGATGTGGGAAGGCGATGCAGTGGCGACCGAGACTGCATTTACGCACAGCGGTCGTGGGCGGATTCCAAATTTCGGGCTGTTGCTGCGTACCAACCTTCAGGAAGGAAGAACATTTACGTACAACAAGCAATACCTGCGTTCATACAAACACAACATCAGCGATCATTATGTTTTTGGATATCACATGATCAGTTACCTGCGCAAACGCACAAACGATCCGGATGTGTGGGGAAAGGTTATGCAGCGTACAGCCATTGCTCCGTTTCTTCCGTTTGCATTTTCGAGATCGGTAAAAAAAATTGCCGGCCTGACTTTACCTGAGCTATATAAAGAAACTGCACGGGATCTTCAAAGCACGTGGGCCCGGGAATTAAGCACAGTCCAGCTCACTGCGTTTCAAAAGACTAATCCAAGAGTTTCCAAAGCATATACCGATTACCATTATCCTCAGGTACTTTCAGATGGAAGTATTGTGGTTGTTAAAAATGGCATTGGCGATTTTGCGCAATACGCAATCCTCAAGGATGGAAAGGAAAAAAAGTCATTTATCCCGGGTGTGGTAAACGATGCGGGCATGCTTTCTGCTCAGGGAACCAAAGTAGTTTGGTCAGAGTATAGCTTTGACCCGCGCTGGCTGGTGAAAAATTACTCACTTATCAAATCGTATGATGTCGCGAACGATGAGTACAAAGTGCTAACGCATAAAAGCCGGTATTCCGGAGCGGCCTTATCTCCGGATGGTTCGAAGATTGTTACCATAGAAAGCCGGCCCGATTATAAAATTTCGGTAGTTGTGCTGGACAGTGAGAGCGGGAGCGTGATCAAAAAATTTGAAAATCCAGTTAACGCTTTTTATTCGATGGCTCGCTGGTCAGACACCGGGAAGCAGCTTGTTGCGCTTAAAACAATTTCGAACGAACGAAGTATCGTTGCGATTGATTTTGAAACCGGTAAAGAAACTGTTTTACTAAATGCAGCATTTGAGAATGCAGGCCACCCGGTATTAACCGGCAACTACCTGTTTTTTAACTCACCCACGAAGCCGGGTCAAAGGGTATAGAGACAACATCCAGGCCATCGCGGGATTGG
>CAZHQP010000313.1:0-3628 GCA_964534735.1 uncultured Roseivirgaceae bacterium | reverse complement strand
CGTAATAGTCCGAAGGATGTTTGCCAAACGCTTTGAAAAAATTATCGAATACATCGGGCATCCAATACCAGCTTGGCCCCATATCAAACATAAAACCGTTTGATTCAAATTTTCTAGCGCGTCCTCCGGCAATAGCGTTCTTTTCAAAAACAGTTACGTCATGACCTGCCTGAGCAAGAAAACATGCTGCTGACAAGCCTGAGAATCCTGAACCAATAACTGCAATTTTCATTCGTCCTGTTTAAGGTAATCTACTGAATATCCTGTCAACTTTTTTTGAATTTCTTTACGGGCATGGAAAATCCGATTTTTCACCGTACCAATCGGCAAGGTAAGCTTATCTGCAATCTCATGATATTTAAAACCATTCGTATGCATGGTAAAGGGTTCAAGCAATCCATCCGGAAGCGTATTTACCTGCTTCCAAATCTCGCTGTACTCGTATGTTGTTTCGGGTTTGTTGAATGTATAGGTGTCTTCCACATTCAGAAAATACAATTCCTTAGAATCGTCAAGGGAAGTTTTTGCGCGCTTTACTTTCCGATAGTTATTTATGAATGTATTGCGCATGATGGTGAACAACCAGCCTTTCAGATTGGTCTCTTCACGGAATTTATCCCGATAGGTTAATGCTTTCAGTAACGTATCCTGAACAAGGTCAAGTGATTCATCCCGATCTGACGTAAACCGTCTCGTGAACAGGTAAAGTGTTGATCTGAGGGAGGAAAGCTGATGGGTAAATTCCAGTGCGGTCATGGTCAAATTTTGTTTAACAAATTTAGAAAAACATTAAACAAAAATACGACCAAATAGATTAAATCATTCTGATTTCTGTAAACCAGGGTATAAATTTTATGAGTGGTGGAAAAACTTAAATTAACTCCTTGAATTTCAACGCGTTGTTGAAAAATTTGAGATTTGCCGGTTGTTTGGCAGGACGGTCAGATACTTGAACTCCGGAAACTAAAATGAGCTGATTGGGGAATTGTTTGGACAATTGGCTGACGTAACGAGTAACTCCATTAGCCATCGGGATAGTGACGGATGTTACAAGGATGTCAGGATTATGAGTTGATACAGTGCTTATCAAATCTTCGTGCGGAACATTTTGCCCCAGATAGAAAGCTTTGTGACCTGCCTCTTTTACAAGATAATAATTGAACAAAAGGCCAAGTTCATGAAGCTCATTCTCCGGTAAAAACAACAAAACTTTTTTGGAACTTTTTGAAGGAAGCGGCAAGCCGTCAATTGCTGCAATTATTTTTTGACGGATAAGATTTGATATAAAGTGCTCCTGTGCCGGAGTTATGTTTTTGGTTTGCCAAAGCACCCCGATTTTTTCAAGAAACGGATAGATGGCTTCTGTAATCGTTCGTTCAAACCCAAAACGCTTCACCAGAACAGTCAGGATTTTTTCAAATCGCTCTTCTTCCAGATCAACCATCGCAATAACCAGTTGCTCAATGTATCCCGAAGCATCTGTTTGGGTGGAGGTCATGTCCATGATCTTTTTACTGATCTCATCAAACGACATACTGGCAATCCGGGAGATCTTAACACCATGATTATTGAGCATGGAAACATTAATGATCTTTTTCAGGTCCTCATCGGAATAAAACCTGATATTGGTGGCAGTTCGCTGGGGCTGAATAATAAGATGACGTTTCTCCCAAATACGGATCGTATGGGCCTTAATTCCCGTAAGTTTTTCCAGCTCCTTGATGGAATATCTGCCCATGACTGTTTTTTCCTAAAACACACAACAATCGGAATTGTTTAAAAATTTTACAAGCACAGACTGTGATATGGCATCATGAGGCCGATTTTGAGTTATCTTAATGCCAAAATCGCATAATCATGCAGGACACCGTACAAACGCACTGGTTCAGAAATTATAAGATGTACTGGGGTGTATACCTGCTGATCAATATGTTGCAGGCTACGTTAACCGTTTATCAGTACGGTGCACCCTGGGGCCTGATAGTATCCTTTACATTATTTCTGATCATTTACATTGCATTGAATAACGTAGTTGCGGGTATCATCTTTCTTCTCACCTGGCCAGCCCGGAGAAATTTCCTTTTTTCGCGATATATAAAAATCCTGATTGCCTTTTCGGCTGTCTATTTTTTAAGCCAGTTTATCTCCTTCATTGTTCCATTCTTCCAGGATTGACCGCAGCTAACGTTTGCACAGATTTATTCTGAAAATCGCTGAACTGCAAACGTTCAGCACCTATATTTGCTGACATACCCCGTGCCTGTATGGATGATTTTCTTGCTGCCCGGTCGCAGATGGCATTATCGTTAGGGTTTCACATTATCTATGCCTGCATTGGCATGGTGATGCCTTTTTTCATGGCTGTTTCACATTATAAATGGCTGGTCACAAAAGATGTTAACTACCGCAACATTACGAAGGCCTGGAGTAAAGGAGTGGCGATCTTCTTTGCTACTGGTGCTGTATCGGGAACGGTGCTTTCTTTTGAACTTGGATTACTTTGGCCACAGTTTATGAAGCATGCCGGTCCGATTTTCGGGATGCCTTTTTCACTGGAAGGAACTGCTTTTTTTATTGAGGCTATTGCACTCGGATTTTTTCTGTATGGCTGGGACAGGCTTAATAAATGGTTTCACTGGTTTACGGGCATTGTAGTAGGTGTCAGCGGACTCGCCTCCGGAATTCTGGTAGTCTCGGCCAATGCCTGGATGAACAGTCCGGCAGGGTTTGATTTCGTAAACGGAGAATATGTAAACATCGATCCCATCAAAGCAATGTTTAATGCTGCATGGTTCTCACAAGCGCTTCACATGACGCTAGCTGCCTTTGCAGCTACGGGATTTGCCGTAGCCGGAGTTCATGCGTTGATGATCGTTCGTTCAAAAAATGTAATGTTTCACTTGAAAGCGTTTAAGATTGCTATCGTATTCGGTGCGATTGCATCTTTGTTGCAGCCAATCAGCGGAGATATCTCTGCAAAGGATATTGCTAAACGTCAACCGGCCAAGCTTGCTGCAATGGAAGCGCATTTTCATACCGAAGCGGCAGCGTCATTAATTATTGGTGGAATTCCGGATGAAGAAACCCAGACGGTAAAGTATAAGATCGAGTTGCCGGGCATGCTTAGCTTTTTAGCGCATGGCGATTTTGAACATGAAGTAACGGGGCTAGATAAAATTTCAAAAGAAGATCATCCGCCTGTGATGGTTACGCATTTTGCTTTCCAGATCATGGTTGGGATTGGAACCTTTCTTATGCTGTTGGCATTGATCTATTTTATCTCGCTCAAAAAGAAAAGCTGGTATAACAGTAAATGGTTTTTAAAGTTGTTTATTATAGCCACTCCATTGGGATTTATTGCTGTAGAGGCGGGCTGGACCGTTACTGAAGTTGGTCGCCAACCCTGGATTATTTATAATGTAATGCGCACTACGGATGCAGTTACTCCAATGCCGGGAGTTCAGTATTCTTTTTACCTTTTTACAGCGATCTATGTATCACTCACGTTTGCCGTGATCTATCTGTTAAAACGCCAAATACAAATGGTTCCGGTGTTGTATGATAAGAAGGACACCACACTATCCATGACTGACTGATGGAATACGTGGTCATTGCATATCTCTTTCTT
>CAZHQP010000312.1:1575-3629 GCA_964534735.1 uncultured Roseivirgaceae bacterium | reverse complement strand
AATGGCTTTGAGTATATTGTCGTAAATACGACGCCCTTCTTCCACAGCCGAAACAATGGTTGCAAAATTATCGTCGGTAAGAATCATATCCGCTGCACCTTTGGCAACATCAGTGCCTACAATGCCCATGGCAGCGCCAATATCGGCTTGTTTAAGGGCGGGTGCGTCGTTTACTCCATCTCCGGTCATGGCCACAATATCGTTGCGCTTTTGCCAGGCTTTTACTATACGTACCTTATGTTCCGGTGCAACACGGGCAAACACGGAATATTTATGGACGTCGCGATCCAGATCTTCGTTGCTGATTTTCTCAAGTTCAGCTCCTGTGATTGCAATATCACCTTCTCGATAAATACCTATTTCGCGTGCAATTGCCATGGCTGTAATTTTATGGTCGCCGGTAATCATAACCGGACGAATACCAGCCTGGGTGCATTTCAACACAGCCTCGATTACCTCTGGTCGGGCTGGATCGATCATTCCCAACAACCCAAGAAAAACAAGATCGCTCTCCAGTTCTTCCATTTTAGGATGGGAGGGAGCCTGAGGCAGTTCTTTATAGGCCATTGCCAGAACACGTAAAGCCCGATTGGCCATGCGCTCGTTCACCGCTGTAATAAGTTCCTTGTCTTTTGCCGCTAAAGGATTTACCTGACCATTTATTTGAATTTTGCTACAAACACTCAACACTTCATCCAGACCACCTTTTACATTCACCCTGAATTTGTCGGGCGACATTTGGTTAACAGTTGTCATTCTCTTGCGCTCGGAGTCAAAGGGGATTTCAGCAACCCTGGGATATTGTTTTTCCATGTCGTCTTTTATCAGGTTAAACTTCAAACCAACGCTTAATAGCGCTGTTTCGGTTGGATCGCCTGTTGTTTCTGGCGTACCGTTCCCGAGAATTCTTAAATGAGCGTCGGCGCAGAGTACTGCAAGGATTAAAAGTTCTTTTTCTTCGTTGGTGAGCGGTTTTATTTCTTTTTCACGGAAAGAAGCGGAAGTGTGATTGGTATAAGCTTCCATCACCGTCATTTTATTCTGGGTGAGAGTGCCGGTTTTATCCGAACAGATAACAGTTGCGCTTCCGAGAGTCTCAACAGAGGGTAAGGTGCGGATAATGGCATTTCGTTTTACAAGCCGCTGAACTCCAATGGCAAGAACTACTGTTGAAATGGCCGGCAAACCTTCAGGGATAGCTGCTACTGCGAGACTTACCGCTGTCATAAACATATGAATGATGGAGTTTCCATAAAGAACACCTACCAGAAATATTACGGCACAAATAATGAGCGCTGCAATGCCAAGCACTTTACCCAAATGCTCCAGTTGTTGTTTCATGGGTGTTTCAGTATCTATCGTGTTTTGAAGCATATGGGCAATTTTGCCTACTTCGGTCTTCATGCCTGTGGCCACAACTATGCCACGGCCTCGACCATATGTTACCATTCCGCTCGAGAAAGCCATATTGGTGCGGTCGCCAAGTGGAATATTATCGCCGGCGAGTGCATCGGTTCCTTTTTCAACTGGTACCGATTCGCCGGTCATTGCCGATTCTTGTATTTTGAGGTTAATGGATTCTATCAGTCGCAAGTCGGCAGGAATTACTGCTCCGGTCTCCAAAACCACAATATCTCCCGGAACTAGGTCTTTTGTTGCAACCTCTTTTACCGACCCATCACGAAGTACCTTTGTCAGCGGCGCACTCAGATTCTGAAGCGCTTCCAGCGACGATTCTGCCTTCTTTTCCTGAATAGCACCAATGAGGGCATTTACAACCAAAATTCCTATGATAACGAAAGTATCCAGAAGGCCTTCGTCTTCCATGATGCCAACCACGCCAGAAACAGCGGCGGCAACAAGCAAAATCAGAATCATAAAACTTTTGAACTGGCTTACAAACATCTGGAGAAAGGACTTTTTACCTTTCTTCTCCAACTGATTTAAGCCGTATTTTTTAATTCTTTCCTGAGCTTCAGCAGAAGATAACCCTTTGCTTTCTTCAACTTTTAAAAAAATTTGCACATCGGATTTATGCTGATTGTAAAAGATTT
>CAZHQP010000312.1:320-1565 GCA_964534735.1 uncultured Roseivirgaceae bacterium | reverse complement strand
CTGGAGCATTTGGGTAAAGTGCTTGGCATTGCAGCGCTCATTATTTGTGCTGATTGTAAAAGATTTCCATGTCGATTCAGATTATTCAGATTGTTTAACGGAGCCATATAAAATAACATATTCGACAATGTTTTGGTTGTTAACGAAAATGAATGTTCAAAACTTTATAGAGAATATCGCACGCGATATAAAAATAATTCATACATTTGTATCGCGAACGATATAATCGATTGCGATTAATTGATTAATTAAAATTATGGAGAATATATACCAGTTTACAGCAAAGAGCCTTCAGGGAAAGGAAGTTAATTTGAAAGATTATCAGGGTAAAACAGTATTAATTGTAAATACTGCAAGTAAGTGTGGGCTAACTCCACAATTCGAAGGTTTGGAGAAACTTTACGGGAAGTACAGGGACAAAGGACTAGTGATTCTTGGTTTTCCATGCAACCAGTTTGCTAACCAGGAGCCGGGCGATGAGAAGCAAATTTCGGAAGGTTGCCTGATTAATTATGGCGTAAGCTTTCCTATGTTTTCGAAGATTGAGGTCAACGGTGAAAATGCACATCCTTTGTATAAATTTCTTAAGAAAAGGCTTCCGGGATTTTTGGGAAGTAAAATTAAATGGAACTTTACAAAATTTCTGGTAGATAAGAACGGCAAGCCTGTTAAAAGATTTGCTCCGATTACAAAACCGGAGAAAATTGACAAGTACCTGGAGAAGGTTCTTTTGTAAACTATATCTTTGAAAAAAAAGTTTATGGCATTTGAACAGCTTAAGCTTGATAATCAGTTATGTTTTCCGGTTTATGCGGCCTCCAGGCTCATCATCCGGGAATACCAGCCTTTTCTTGATGAACTAGGTATTACCTACCCGCAATATCTTGTTTTACTGGTGCTTTGGGAACAGGATTCGATTACGGTAAACGAAATATCGCAAAAACTGATTCTGAATACCAATACAATTACGCCTTTGCTGAAACGTATGGAAAATCAGGGCATTATAACCCGAAACCGCGAAGGGAGTGACGAAAGGAAAGTGATTATCCGGTTGACTGAAAAAGGCAAACAAATGCAGGCCGAGGCTGCTAAAATTCCAGAACAGCTTGGCTCTGAGATAGCCTCCGAAGCGATGAGCATAAAGGAATTGCTTGATTTAAAGGAAAAACTTTATACCATCATTAACTACCTGAATAAAAACAGGCCAGGATGGACGATATAAAAATTAATTATGCTTTTCTGCGG
>CAZHQP010000312.1:0-310 GCA_964534735.1 uncultured Roseivirgaceae bacterium | reverse complement strand
TCTTTAGAAATTATATTTCAACCGCAGAAAAGCATAATTAATTTTTATATCGTCCATCCTGGCCTGTTTTTCTTTTGATAGGTACATGTTGAAATATTGCCATATCAACGAAAGATCGAAATTATCGCCGAGCGAAATATCTACACTCGGGCCTGCGTACCAGCCACTGATCCGGTAAAAATACATGCCCGACAGACTTACATTAACAAGCGGATGCACAGGATAGGTAAAAGATAGGAGAGAAGACAGCCTGGAAAAAACGCCATATTCCGTATGCTGATGGTTTCGGAGAATATTGAGGTCAGGGAAG
>CAZHQP010000311.1:805-3646 GCA_964534735.1 uncultured Roseivirgaceae bacterium | reverse complement strand
GAAGGGTCTCTTCAACAAACTTAACCGTATTATGTTCCTGATAGGAAAGCTCAGGATTTGCATGCAAATGCCTGCGCAGTGAGATAACTTCCTGCGTATAAGACTGTGAAAGCGATTGTATTTTTTCCAGAAAACTCATGATTCACAAATATAGAAAATGATTTGCGGCTCATGAGAAGAAAAAATAAAGGTCTGTGAAGATGCAGACCTTTAATAAGATGGTATCGCTAAAAAGCTCAGTTGATGCTGATCTGACCGGGAACTACGATAGCAGCCGGAAAGTATCTTTTAATTTCCTTAAAGTCTTTTTCTGCCTCCAGGCGCGTGTAGTATTTGCCCGATTTCACTTTAAAATTTGGCTGCTCATACTGAAGGTCTGAGCTTACGCCTGGGAGTGTCTGCAAAAGCTGTTTTTTTACATTCAATGCATCCTCGCGTTTTGTACCGGAATAGACCTGAATTGTATAGCCTTCAATAAATTTTCGGCTGAGATTGATCTGATCAATGCTATCAAGTACTGCGTCTAACCGCTTGTTCACCGTAAACTGAGGCTCAACATAAGCTTTAGGATCGCGCTTGATCTTATCCGGTGTTGAAGAATCTTCCTGTGGCAATTCAACTTTTGGTCTTAGTCCGGAAAGATCTTCAGAATACTTTCCATCCTGCGATGAGGTAGTTTGAGTTTGCTGACTCGGTTTACAGCCGGCAATAATCAGCGCAACTAAAAAGACAGAAAGGATTTTTCTCAGCATAGTTAATCAATTACAATGCAACGGTTATTCAAAATGTCATCTTCCACTTTTTTGTACTTCACGTCTTTTAATACGCGCCCATCGGTATACTGAACATTGACTTTGTCGTTGCGATTGGCAATTTTTTCAGACTTGGCAGGCATTACTTTTTCCTGTGGAGGTCTGCCGGTTGGGTGCGCTTGCTGCTGGCCTCCACCTGACCCACCACCATTCAACAGTGATTGCGACTCATCTTTTTGTTCTTTGTAGCGTGTGTTGGTGCGCTGTGCTCTCGCTTCTTCAACCTGATCGGCTTTCTGAATTGGAATGTCAGCTTTCATCAGGAAAGCAATCGTTTCCTCATTTACTTTTCCAACTAAACGTTTGAACAATTCAAAACCTTCAAACTTATAAATCAGCAGCGGATCTTTTTGTTCGTACACTGCTGTTTGAACAGATTGTTTTAAATCATCCATCTCACGCAGATGCTCTTTCCAAAGCTGATCGATGATTGAAAGCGCAATGTTCTTTTCCATTGCTTTGATCAGCTCTGCATTATTTGAATCAACCGACTTTTTCAGATCTGCACCCACACCTATGGTTTTTGTACCATCGCTGAACGGAACCAGAATGTTTTCAATTGTTGCTCCCCGTGTTTTGTAGATATCCCGGATTACCGGCAAAGCCTTTTCGGCCACCATCTTGTTTTTCTGATGGTAATGCGCGAGCGCTTTTTCATACAAGTCCTCCGTTAGCTTATTAATATCGGTCTTCTGGAATTCTGTTTCTGAAATTTCATAGTCAATTCCCAGTGTGCTTAGCGCATTCAGGCGCAGGCTGTCGTAATCTTCAGAATTTTTTGCACTCGTGATCAGCTCTTCACTGAGGTCATACATCATTGTTAAGATGTCGAGCTCCAGACGTTCTCCATAAAGCGCATTTTTTCTGCGCTTGTAAATTACTTCGCGCTGAGAGTTCATTACGTTATCGTATTCCAGTAATCGCTTCCGGATGCCGAAGTTATTCTCTTCAACTTTTTTCTGGGCACGCTCAATGGAGCTTGTGACCATCGAGTGCTGAATCACTTCACCTTCTTTCAGGCCAAGCTTGTCCATAATACGGGCAATACGCTCCGGCATGAACAAACGCATCAGATTATCTTCCAGTGAAACGTAAAATTGAGAAGAACCCGGATCGCCCTGACGACCTGAACGACCGCGTAACTGACGGTCAACGCGTCTTGATTCGTGACGTTCTGTACCAATAATAGCCAGACCACCCGCTGCACGTGATTCAGGAGTAAGCTTAATATCTGTACCGCGACCTGCCATGTTCGTAGCGATGGTTACAGTTCCGGGCTTACCGGCTTCGGCAACAATCTCTGCTTCACGCTGGTGTTGTTTTGCGTTCAATACGTTGTGCTTGATCTTGCGCATCTGCAACATCCGGCTTACCAACTCGGAGATCTCAACCGAAGTTGTACCCACCAGCACCGGACGACCTGCCTGCGTAAGTTTCACAATCTCATCCGCTACTGCGTTAAATTTCTCACGGATGGTTTTATACACATAATCATCGTGATCCTTACGCGTAACTTGCCTGTTGGTTGGAATGGTAACAACATCCAGCTTGTAAATATCCCAGAACTCGCCTGCTTCTGTTTCGGCTGTACCGGTCATACCGGCCAGCTTATGATACATGCGGAAGTAATTTTGTAGTGTAATGGTTGCATACGTCTGTGTAGCATCCTCCACTTTTACATTTTCTTTTGCTTCAATCGCCTGGTGCAAGCCATCGGAATAACGTCTGCCATCCAGCACACGACCGGTTTGCTCATCAACGATCTTTACTTTGCCGTCTACAATGATGTATTCGGTATCTTTTTCAAAAAGCGTATAGGCTTTCAAAAGCTGGTTTACGCTATGAATACGTTGTGATTTAACCTGGTACTCACGGATCAGCTCTTCTTTTCTTTGGAGCCTGGCCTGATCATCGATGGTTGTATCTTTTTCAAGCTTGTTCAGTTCGGTACCGATCTCCGGCATGATGAAGAATTTTGGATCTTCACCTTCTCCGGTGATCAGGTCAATTCCTTTTTCGGTCAGTTCAA
>CAZHQP010000311.1:0-795 GCA_964534735.1 uncultured Roseivirgaceae bacterium | reverse complement strand
GCAAATAAAAATTTTCTGTTTTCTGAAGAATGGCACGATTACCCGTTTCGCTCAGGTATTTAATCAATGGCTTGTTCTTGGGTAATCCACGAAAGGCACGAAATAATGCTGTGCCACCTTCTTTTTCGTCACCTTCAGAAAGCATTTTCTTGGCGTCCACTAAATACTGGCCCACAATTTTCTTTTGAGCTTCAACCAGCTTGTAGATACGCGGTTTAAGGTCATAAAACTCATGCTGATCGCCTTTTGGAACCGGACCGGAAATAATCAATGGCGTACGGGCTTCATCAATCAATACGCTATCCACCTCATCGACCATTGCATAATGGTGTCCGCGTTGCACGAGGTCAAGCGGATCTTTTGCCATGTTATCGCGCAGATAATCGAAACCAAATTCGTTGTTTGTTCCGTAAGTGATGTCTGCTTTGTAAGCGTTTCTTCTGGCAATGGAGTTTGACTCGTGTTTATCAATACAATCCACCTGTAAGCCGTGGAACTGGAAGATAGGGGCCATCCATTCGCTATCGCGAACGGCCAGGTAATTGTTTACCGTTACAACATGCACACCACGTTTTGCCAATGCATTTAAGAAAGCAGGGAATGTTGCGACAAGTGTTTTTCCTTCACCCGTGGCCATCTCGGAAATTTTTCCCTGGTGTAATACGATACCCCCGATGATCTGAACATCGTAGTGCACCATGTCCCACTTGATCAGGTTACCGGCAGCTTTCCATTGATTTGCCCATTGAGCTTTATCGCCCGAAATTTTTACGTTTTCATAACGCGCTGAGATCT
>CAZHQP010000310.1:0-3655 GCA_964534735.1 uncultured Roseivirgaceae bacterium | reverse complement strand
GCCAAAAAATATTCACCCGAAATGTTAGAGGAGATCAATGGCATTGCGAAAGGCAGCGGCCAATCTTTCAAAGATGTGTTTGCCTTCCAATTGGTAGATGAGTTTTGGATTTACCTCGATAAGCAATTTAATGCTAAGAATCATCATTGCAGTGGCATGGGTGTTGCAGCAACTAAAAATCATCCGGCTTACATTGCCCAGAATACTGACCTTGAAAGCTACATGAATGGTTATCAGGTGTTATTCCGGATACCGGCAACAAAGAAAGAACCCGAGCAATACATCCTAAGCTGTGCGGGGCTGGTTGCGCTTAATGGAATGAACGAACATGGAATTGGTGTTTGTGTGAATACACTGATGGAGCTGCAGGCTTCAACGGACGGCTTACCCGTTGCATTTATCCTGCGCGAATTGCTTAAACGTAACTCAGGTAAGGAAGCATTAACGTTTCTTCAGACAGTCAAACATGCTTCCGGCCAAAACTACATTATCGGCATTGCAGACAGTGTTTATGATTTTGAAGCATCAGCATCGCAGGTAGTGCGTTATATTCCGGAAGGCCGGGATCAAACTGTTGTCTATCACACCAACCATGCACTCGTTAACCATGACGTAAAAGAATGGTTTCAACGCTATCACCAGCGAGTACTGGCAGGTGAAACCAGGAACTGGAACAGCGAAGCGCGCTTCACAGCGCTCGAAAGCCGTCTTTCGATTTCAGCAGAAGAGATCTCTGCGGATGTAATCAAAAATACACTCCGTTCGAAAGATGATGAACGCAATCCTGTTTGCCGGCCTTACCGGCAGGGCGCGGGCTTCACATTCAGCTCAGTAGTGTTCACCCTGGGAAGAACTAAATCAGTTCAGCTGACATATGGCTCACCTGATCAATCAGAATATCAGGAATATTTTTTTTCGAAGCGCTGAAGTGATAGAATGCGTAAGCGATGAAACGGTGAATGGAGTTCTTCTTCCAATTTCTTTTGTTTGTGCATTTTCATTACCTTAAACAAACCCTTAAAGCTTAAGGTGTAGTGTTTTAGCAATTGGTTGTGTCATGAATCCGGAGCTGTCAAAGAAATCCATGCTTGGAGAAATTCATCTGCGTCATATTCTGGACGGGATGATAGAAGGCGTGCAGATCATCGGCTTTGATTATCAGCATCTGTACGTGAATGATGCCATTGAAAAACAAAGTCATTTTACCCGGGCAGAGCTGATCGGCCATACGATGATGGAGCGTTATCCGGGTATTGAACAATCGGCTGTGTTCAAGGTATTGAAGGAATGTATGGAAACCCGTCAGCCAAAGCAGATTGAAATTGATTTTGAGTTTCCGGACAAACGAAAGGCCTGGTTTGAATTAAGCATTCAGCCGGTGGAAGAGGGGATCTTTGTGTTATCAGTAGATGTTACCGCGCGCAAGCTTGCGGAAGATGAGATAACCCGAAATAACCTGCTGCTGGAAGAAAAAGTAAAAGAACGAACCGCTGAGCTTGAGCAGAAGGTAAAACAGCTTAATGAAAGCCAGGAGCATATTCAGACCTTAAACAAAGAGCTGGAAGCATTTTCCTATTCCGTATCGCACGACCTTCGTGCTCCGCTGCGTTCAATCATTGGATTCTCCGCCATCCTGGAAGAAGATTTGTCGGGTAGCCTCACAGAAAGCAATCGGAAAACACTCGATACGATTAAATCCAATGCTTCTAAAATGGGTGTGCTGATTGATGAACTGCTGGCATTTTCCAAATTGGGTAAGCAGGAACTTGCGCTTGCATCGGTGGATATGGAAACCCTTGTTCATCGGTGCGTCTCCGCATTGCAGCCCGGGAATGTTTCCGTGCTGATTCATCCGTTGTCACGCGCGTATGCCGACAGTGCCATGATCTACCAGGTTTGGGCCAACCTCATCTCCAATGCTTTCAAATATTCTTCAAAAGTACCGCAACCCGCTGTGGAGATTGGCAGCTTTGATAAGGATGATCAGGTTGTTTTTTATATCCGTGATAACGGAACCGGCTTCGATATGAAGTATGTAAATAAACTCTTTGGTGTTTTTCAGCGCCTGCACAACCAGCGTGACTTTGAAGGAACCGGTGTTGGGTTGTCTATCGTTAAGCGGATCGTAACCCGTCATAACGGACTGGTATGGGCAGATGCCCGGCCCGGGCAGGGTGCAACATTTTACTTTTCGCTCCCCGCAGCAGAAGCTAAAAATAGTACTTCCTGAAAATCCCTTTCAGCTCTTCGATAAACAAGGGTTGATTATCCAATGTTACTTTACCGTTTTCCTTAATGTCCTTGATCAGGGAAGCATAATGCACACGGTCAAGCGGTGAGTCTTTCAGTTCCGTTAAATCACGTTTGAGAAATTCTTTGCGGACCGAACTGATTTGAAAGACATCGTATTGAGTTTCCAGGAATGCCATGAGGTTCGCGTCTTTTAAAAGTTCTTTAATACAGTTGTGTCGCTGTACCTGGAGGTCCTGTATAATTTGCTCAATGGAAACAGGGGTTGCTGATTGAGCAGTTTGATTATTTGCCATAAGGGGTTATAGACAACTAAAGGTAACAATTGCGGTCAAAAACTCCGGAAAATTCATGTTCGATTAACGAAGAAATATTTCTGCATCTAAAGAATTGTTTGATCAATGCATGCTAAAATTTCAGACTGATAGGGAGTTATGTTTCAGAATCGAAACTGAGGTATCGGGTGAACCAAATTTGGCCGCATAGCATATTTTCGAGGGAGTACCAACTGGGAGTTTCGCCCGGGTAAAAATTGGAATAAATTTTCGATGCCCAACCATCTATCAATTAGACGCTTCCATTTCCGGACATAGGATTAACTCCTATGCAGTAAAGTGAAGTTCGCGAAAAGTTCTTTTATTGATCGCGCAATCTAAAACCCCCAACACGATGAGAAGCCCCTCCCTTCTGATACTCGTGCTGTTTACATTATTTTCTGCTGCCTATGGGCAAGTGGAAGTGCCTGTGAACATGTACACCGGAACTCCTTCCATTTCTGTACCCATTTATACCTTAACCGCCAAGGACATTGCAGTGCCGGTTTCATTGTCGTACAGCGCAAACAGTCCAACGAGCAATACAGCTTTCGGTGCAGGCTGGAGCCTGCAGGCAGGCGGGTCGATTACACGTGAAGTGAGAGACTTTCCGGATGACATTGGATATAACTTTGGTAAGAAGGGTTGGTTTTACAATTCAGCAATTCGGGATACGCTCGGCAACGATAGCTACTTTTCCAGTGTCGACTCCCTCGCAAGCACAACAACAGGGGAGGGAACAATGCGGTCAAGGTTGAACTATTACAAAACGACCTACGACACCGAACCGGATATCTTCAGCTATAGCTTTAATGGAATTTCCGGAAGCTTTGTCATCGATAATGAAGTTGACGGGAATGGAAAAATGATCATTCGAACGATACCGTATCAGGATATCGATATCAAGATCGATTCCACTTCATACGATATGAAGATCCGGGCATTCACGATCAAGACGAACGATGGATATGTGTACCGGTTTGCCGAGACCTGCTCTGCTTCTAAAAAAAACACTGGCTCAGCCGGGCATTCAGGGCAACTATCTGACGCGCGAGTATGATATGTACTCCTCCCAGGTGAATTATACGCAT
>CAZHQP010000309.1:0-3688 GCA_964534735.1 uncultured Roseivirgaceae bacterium | reverse complement strand
TATAGAATAGAGTATGTGACTGATCGAACCAATACATTCAGTAAGACTTTTTTGGGCGCTTACATACGAATGCGCTAAGTGTCATGATCATAAGTACGACCCGATCAGTCAGAAAGAATATTACAGCACGTTTGCATTCTTCAATCAGCTTAATGAAAAAGGTTTACAGGGTGATATTCAACTAGCTTCACTGGCCGATCCGCCTCGAATAAGCATCACCAATGAAGACATCAAAGGAATTCTAAGCTTTATCAATAAAAAAGAAAAAGAAGATGTACCGGTAATGGTAATGAAAGATAGTTCGGTTATTCGACCAACCTATGTGTTAACCAGAGGTGCTTACGATGCCCATGGAGAAGAAGTGACCTTTGACGTTCCGAAAGCAATTTATCCGTTTGATATACAGGTTTATGAAAAGAACCGGCTGGGACTTGCAAAGTGGTTAACGAGTAAGGAAAACCCCCTAACGGCACGCGTTTTTGTTAATCGCATCTGGCAGGAGTTTTTCGGACGTGGCATTGTGAAAACTTCCGGTGACTTTGGAATGCAGGGCGAACTGCCCACACATCCTGAATTATTAGACTGGCTTGCACTTGATTTTATGGATCATGACTGGGATATAAAGCGATTGGTGAAGGAGATTGTGATGTCGAATACGTATCGGCAATCGGCTGAGGCATCACAAAAGAAACTGAGTAAAGATCCTGAGAATATTTATCTTTCACGTGCACCGCGCATGCGATTGTCATCCGAACTTATAAAAGATCATGTGCTCGCAAGCAGCGGGTTGCTGATTGAAGAAATTGGCGGGCCAAGCGTCAAACCATATCAACCTAAGGGCATCTGGGAATCTTCAACTTCAGGCCGGGGTGTTTTGGCACGGTACGTTCAGGATCATGATGAGAGCTTGTATAGAAGAGGAATGTATAATTTTATTAAGCGAACAGTTCCGCCTCCAAACATGCTCATGTTCGATGCGAGTAACCGTGATCAGTGCGAAGTAAAACGGATGCGCACGAACACTCCGTTGCAGGCACTGGTGATGCTGAATGATCCTATGGTGCTGGAAGCTTCACGTGTTTTGGCTGAACGCCTGATGCGTGAGCAAACTTCATGGGAAGAGAAAATTCGGAAAGCATTTCAAAAAATAATCTGTCGCAAGCCGACAGATAAAGAAATGACAGTGCTTAAAAAATATTACAAGGAAGAGCAGCAACGTTTTTCAGCGGATGATAAGCTGGCGAAGTCATTTATCGAGGCAGGAGAATATAAACATGAAGCAATTCAGGATGTGGTAAGTCTGGCTGCGACCATGCAGGTAGTACATACTCTTTATAATATGGACGAGGCAATAACGAAATAGCGTGAATTGTTATGGCAAATGAATTTTTTGAGAACCGACTGAATATTAATCGCAGGCATTTCCTCGGAAAGGTTAGTCTCGGGTTAGGAAGCGTTGCACTTGGGTCATTGCTTATTCCGGGAATGTTCGGAAGTGATAACAAAGACGAAACCCTTGCAACACTGGGGTTGCCTCATTTTGCCCCAAAAGCGAAACGTGTTATTTATCTTTTTCAGAATGGAGCACCTTCGCAGCTTGAAAGCTTTGATTATAAACCGCTTCTCAACCAGATGCATGGAATGGATCTTCCGGAATCCATTCGTCAGGGTCAACGCCTTACGGGTATGACGGCCAATCAAAACAAGTTTCCTTTGGTGGGGTCTTACTTTAACTTTAAGCAGCATGGAAAATCGGGTGCATGGGTAAGCGAATTGTTTCCTCACATTGCAAGCATTGCCGATGATCTTTGCTTTATCAAGACCATGAACACGGAAGCGATCAATCACGATCCGGCTTTAACATTCATGCAGACTGGTGCCCAGCAGGGTAATCGACCGAGCATGGGTGCGTGGCTCAGCTATGGTTTGGGGAGCGAGAACAAAAATCTCCCGGCTTATTGTGTACTGCTATCCCGCGGACGCGGTAACGGACAAGGTGTTTATTCCAAGCTTTGGACAAATGGTTTCCTGGACAGTGTTCATCAGGGTGTGCAATTCAGTAATAGTGAAGAGGCCGTTCTGTATTTAAATAATCCGAACGGAAGTGATAAAGCAAGCCGAAGGAAAATGCTCGATAACCTCGCTGAGCTGAATTCGATGAACTATGAACAATTCGGTGACCCTGAAATTCAAACCCGCATTCAGCAATATGAAATGGCGTACCGGATGCAAACTGCAGTTCCTGAGCTTACGGATTTATCGAAAGAACCCGACCACATCGTAAAAATGTACGGACCGGAATGTCTGATTCCCGGAACATATGCTGCAAACTGTTTGCTTGCCCGTAAGCTTTCTGAGTCCGGTGTCCGGTTTGTGCAATTATATCACCAGGGTTGGGATCAGCATGGCAATCTTACGGGTGAAATGCCACTACAGGCACAAGATGTTGATCGTGCTTCAGCTGCCCTGATTACAGATCTGAAACAGCGCGGACTTCTGGATGAGACGCTGGTTATTTGGGGTGGCGAATTCGGTCGCACAAATTATTGCCAGGGCGACTTAAGTGAAAGGAATTATGGCCGCGACCATCATCCTCGTGCATATACAATCTGGATAGCCGGAGGCGGAGTGAAGCCGGGCATTACCTATGGCGAGACCGATGAGTTTGGATATAACATTGTTAAAGATCCGGTGCATGTAAATGACTTTCATGCGACAGTTTTGAATTTGCTCGGCCTTGATCACGAAAAGCTTACGTACAAGCATCTGGGCCGCAGGTATCGACTCACCGATGTTGCCGGTAAAATTGTTAACGGAGTAATGGCCTGAGGAAAGCATGGAGCTCGCAAAGAAAATAATGGCAAATGCCACGTTTGCCATCGTAGTGTTGCTTTCGTTTCTGTTGATCTTCGAACAACAGCTTGAGCTTCCAGCCTGGCTGCAGGCATTCGGGCGGATGCACCCTTTATTGCTGCACATTCCGATAGGATTATTACTGATCGTTGCACTCCTTGTTCTCACCCGAAAATATTTCGAAAGTCCAACGCTTGATCGTTTATTAAATTTCCTGCTTCATATCGCTGTTCTTACAGCTTCGCTCACGGCATTGATGGGATTATTTCTTTCGCGCGAGGGTGGATACAATGAACAGGATTTAATTCTTCATAAATGGTCAGGTGTAGTTACATGTTATGTAGCAGCGATCCTGCTGATGGTTCAGGCAAAAAGAAGTATTTTCAAAATAACACTGCTGATCAGTGTTGTTGCAATAATCTTTACCGGGCACTATGGAGCAGTGCTTACCCATGGCGAAGGATTTGTACTCGGACCCTTGCACCAATCTGATACTCAACTTGCAGAGAACAGCACTGTTTTAGAAGCAGCGATAATCCCTTTGTTCGAACGCAAATGTGCAAGCTGTCACAATGAAACGAAAGCAAAAGGTCGATTAATACTGACTTCTCTGGATCATGTCTTGAAAGGCGGCAAAAGCGGTAATCTGTGGGAGAATGATGTAAATAACAGTCTGCTCATGAAGCGTTTGTTATTACCGGTTAGCGATAAAAAACATATGCCACCTAAAGACAAGTCGCAACTTACAGCCGATGAGCTGAATTTTATCTCTTTGTGGATTAAGCGAGGTGCTGACACGAAGCTTATGTTGAGTGAGTATCCTGAGATGGATTCA
>CAZHQP010000308.1:0-3693 GCA_964534735.1 uncultured Roseivirgaceae bacterium | reverse complement strand
AACGTGCTGTCGTGAATTTCCTTTCGGATTAAATAGACATCTCCAACCTTCGGCTCAGCGATGAACAACGCTTTCTCTTTTTGCGTATTGAGATTGCTGTTTACGAGCAGTGCGATCAGCACCACGACTAAAATTATCCCCGAAAAAAGATAGACAGGTGTTCGGGTAACCGCTTCAACATCTTTCACCCGGGGATTATAGTCGTTCGGCTTGCCGCAGCTCGTACAGGTAACCTTTGATTCTTTCACTCCAATCGGGAAGAACGGGATCCAGAACAGGTGAAAGTACTCCCGGTAGATCTCAATCTTGAGTCCGATGGAATTGCATGAAGTGCAGGCACCAATGTGATCGGTGATGCTTTTGATCTTTGCTTTTTTCCGTCCGTAAATGAGGAACATGCTACCGGGGGTTAAGCAGGTTGATGATTAATTCTCCTTCTTCAAACTCCAGCCGACACTTCCCAGCAGCACCAGCAGCACGAGCCACGAGCAGGCCGCAGTTACCTTATTACCGACTATGAATGCTTTAGGCTCAAACTTAAATTCAATGGTATGCTTGCCGGCCGGAATCTCGAGTGCCCGTAATACATAGTTTACTCTTAGTATTGCAGTTTCTTTTCCATCGATGGTGGCAATCCAGCCTTCCGGGTAATAGATCTCCGAAAATACAGCCAGTCCGGGTGATTGTGATTGCGACTCATACTTCAGGCTTCTTAAGGTATGCTCCGTATTAACAATGGTGGATGTGCTGTCGTATTGAAATGCCGGGGCTTTGAACTTTGAGATGTCGATCACGGCTGTTGTGCGCGTATCGATCTGCGTTACTTTTTCAAGCTCTTCATTGGGTGAGCTTACCTGAACGAGATCTTTAACAAACCATACCGGTCCGGCTGCTCCCTGGTTCACGATCACTTGTCCGGCCTGTTCGCCATACACAATGTATTTGGTGTTGAGCATGTTGAGCGTACTGTATTTTGAATAGTCGAAGCGTTGCAGCTGTGCATCGGCCTGCAGCCTGGCCATATCATGATTATATAATCCCGAATCGAGCAGGTCCTGGTACCTTCTCAGGATCGCACCGTGATAGCCGGTGATGGAATTGAAGAAGTACGAAGCGCGGCCATCGCCATCGGTATTGAACACGCGGAAATAGCTTTTGTCCTGGCTGATCTGTTGCTCGGAAGGGTGCAGTGTAAACACCGCTTCACGCCTGCGCTTGTAATTTTCTTTTGCGAAGTAGCGCTTGTCTGCAATCACTAAATCAATCATCACAAAGAACGCAAGGAACGCGCATACAATCCAGGGGGATACTTTTTTGATCAGGTTAAAATAAAGCACAATGAAGATCGCAGCGATGAAGAAGAACGAGCGCATTGCATCGCTTCGTAACAGCGACAGGCGATCGTCACGCAAGGCGCTGATAAACCAGCCGGGCAGTGCCGACTCCTGTTCTTTCATGAAGCTCATCATGCCTCCGAACACGGCCAGCAGTAAGCAGATGCCGCCTGTTAAGCCGAAGGCAATCCAAAGCTTTTTCCGGGTCTCCGGAGTGATGCCTGTTTCGAACAGTCTTTCCAGTCCAAGCAGTCCCAGCAGGGGCATGGCAAGGAAGACAATCATCAGGGCAAAAGTTACCGACCTGAACTTGTTGTAGCCCGGCATGTGCTCGAACAAAAAGTAATTGACTGACTCAAAGTTTTTGCCCCAGCTTAATACAATCGCAAATGCGCTCACGGCCACGAGCCACCCTACGTACCTGCGTTCGGCAAAGATGATCCCGAGTACGAACAAAAATGCAATGATCGCTCCGCCATAGTATGGAGCAGCAATGGGCTGATCGCCCCAGTAGGGCGTGCTGTATTGTGCAAGCTGGTTGGCAAGCTGATCATTGCCCGCGCCCACCAATGCCTTGTAGGTTTCGCTTTCGCGATTCTGCACGAGAAAATCCTGGCTGCTGCCGCCATAAAAGTTCGGTACCATGATGGTCATCGGTTCCAGAATGCCGTTGCTGTAGCGGAAGGCGTACTCGCTGCTCACACCGGTGCTTTCTGCTTGTGTTGCAGCGGGTGAGGTAAGCTCAGCTTTTCCGCGCGCAGACAATGCAGTATACTCTTTTACGGCCCAGAGCGGACCGAAGAAAGTGCCCGCGGCAAGCAACGCTGCGGGTATCAGGATAGCCACGTTTTTGGCAAGCTCAACAATTTTCTTTTTGCGTATTGAGATTGCTGTTTACGAGCAGTGCGATCAGCACCACGACTAAAATTATCCCCGAAAAAAGATAGACAGGTGTTCGGGTAACCGCTTCAACATCTTTCACCCGGGGATTATAGTCGTTCGGCTTGCCGCAGCTCGTACAGGTAACCTTTGATTCTTTCACTCCAATCGGGAAGAACGGGATCCAGAACAGGTGAAAGTACTCCCGGTAGATCTCAATCTTGAGTCCGATGGAATTGCATGAAGTGCAGGCACCAATGTGATCGGTGATGCTTTTGATCTTTGCTTTTTTCCGTCCGTAAATGAGGAACATGCTACCGGGGGTTAAGCAGGTTGATGATTAATTCTCCTTCTTCAAACTCCAGCCGACACTTCCCAGCAGCACCAGCAGCACGAGCCACGAGCAGGCCGCAGTTACCTTATTACCGACTATGAATGCTTTAGGCTCAAACTTAAATTCAATGGTATGCTTGCCGGCCGGAATCTCGAGTGCCCGTAATACATAGTTTACTCTTAGTATTGCAGTTTCTTTTCCATCGATGGTGGCAATCCAGCCTTCCGGGTAATAGATCTCCGAAAATACAGCCAGTCCGGGTGATTGTGATTGCGACTCATACTTCAGGCTTCTTAAGGTATGCTCCGTATTAACAATGGTGGATGTGCTGTCGTATTGAAATGCCGGGGCTTTGAACTTTGAGATGTCGATCACGGCTGTTGTGCGCGTATCGATCTGCGTTACTTTTTCAAGCTCTTCATTGGGTGAGCTTACCTGAACGAGATCTTTAACAAACCATACCGGTCCGGCTGCTCCCTGGTTCACGATCACTTGTCCGGCCTGTTCGCCATACACAATGTATTTGGTGTTGAGCATGTTGAGCGTACTGTATTTTGAATAGTCGAAGCGTTGCAGCTGTGCATCGGCCTGCAGCCTGGCCATATCATGATTATATAATCCCGAATCGAGCAGGTCCTGGTACCTTCTCAGGATCGCACCGTGATAGCCGGTGATGGAATTGAAGAAGTACGAAGCGCGGCCATCGCCATCGGTATTGAACACGCGGAAATAGCTTTTGTCCTGGCTGATCTGTTGCTCGGAAGGGTGCAGTGTAAACACCGCTTCACGCCTGCGCTTGTAATTTTCTTTTGCGAAGTAGCGCTTGTCTGCAATCACTAAATCAATCATCACAAAGAACGCAAGGAACGCGCATACAATCCAGGGGGATACTTTTTTGATCAGGTTAAAATAAAGCACAATGAAGATCGCAGCGATGAAGAAGAACGAGCGCATTGCATCGCTTCGTAACAGCGACAGGCGATCGTCACGCAAGGCGCTGATAAACCAGCCGGGCAGTGCCGACTCCTGTTCTTTCATGAAGCTCATCATGCCTCCGAACACGGCCAGCAGTAAGCAGATGCCGCCTGTTAAGCCGAAGGTTGGAGATGTCTATTTAATCCGAAAGGAAATTCACGACAGCACGTT
>CAZHQP010000307.1:0-3695 GCA_964534735.1 uncultured Roseivirgaceae bacterium | reverse complement strand
CAAAATGAATCGTCCGGAGGCGGAAGCACGATCACTCAGCAGCTTGCTAAAAATCTGTATCCCCGAAAAAACTATTGGTTCTTTTCGCTTTTCATTAATAAAACACGGGAGATAATCATCGCTTCACGATTAGAGCAGGTTTATAGTAAAGATGAAATCCTAACCTTATACCTGAACACGATCCCGTTTGGAGATAATACCTTCGGGTTGGAAGCAGCAGCTCAACGTTTCTTTTCGGTGCACACGAGAGATCTTACGCTTGAACAGGGAGCGGTTTTAGTTGGCATGCTGAAAGCTACACGGTCCTACAATCCGAGGCTTTATCCGGACCAATCACTTCAGCGCAGAAATGTTGTGATCAGCCAAATGGAGAAATATGCGTTGCTGACACCTGAAAAAGCAGATTCATTAAAAGCATTACCGATTGTTTTAAACTATAATAAAATAACTCATCATTCAGGGCTTGGCTCTTATTTTCGGGAATATCTCAGACCGGAGCTGTTGGAGTGGTGTAAGAAATACAATGAACAGCATGATGATCAGTTGAATTTATATACTGCAGGGTTAAAGATTTATACTACACTTGATTCCCGGCTTCAGCGGTACGCTGAAGAGTCGATGGGCAAGCAAATGAAAGAGACCCAGAAAAAATTTGATGCGCATTGGGCAAATGGAAGTCTTTGGAAAAAATACCCACAATTGGTTGAAGGCTCAATGCGAAAATCACCACACTACCAAAATTTAAAAAAACAGGGCTTGAGTGAAGAGGAAATACTTAAAGCAATGAATAAGAAGTTACCAATGACGGTATTTACCTGGGAGGGTGAGAAAGAAATGAATCTCAGTCCAATTGATTCAATCAAGCATTATATGAAGTTTCTGAATGCAGGGTTTCTGGCAATGGATCCTGCAAATGGAGCCGTGCGGGTTTGGGTGGGCGGAATTGATCATAACAATTTTCAATATGACCACGTTCGGAAAAGTACTAAACGGCAGATTGGTTCAACCTTTAAACCTATTGTATATGCTGCCGCACTGGAACAGGGCGTCAAGCCATGCTCCTACATTTCAGCTGCAAAAACAACATACACGAACATGGAAGACTGGGCCCCGGAAAACTCGGAAGATAATTACGGGTTAAAGTATTCCATGCCGGGTGCGTTAGCTTATTCTGTAAATACGGTTTCTGTACAGATTCTGGAAAAAGCCGGTATCAGCAATACATTAAATCTCGCCCGGAGAATGGGAATTGACAGTGAGCTCAAGCCAGTACCTTCTATTGCATTGGGAACTCCGGACATTTCGATGATGGAAATGGTGACTGCTTATTGCTGCTTCGCTAATAAAGGCAAATCAATTAAGCCGAATTATATCACAACTATCACCCGTCATAATAATGAAGTCCTGGCGCGGTTTACTACTCCACAACAGCAACAGGCACTTTCGGCAGAAAATGCTCAATTGATTCTTCATATGCTCAGGCGCGTAGTGAATGAGGGTACAGGTGCAAGCTTGCGTTCGCGTTTCGGATTATCCAATGATATTGCCGGAAAAACCGGAACAACACAATCCAATGCAGACGGGTGGTTTATGGCAATAACTCCAAAGCTTGTGATGGGCGCATGGGTAGGTGCTGATGATCCGCGTATTCGATTTCGATCGACAGCGTTAGGCCAGGGAGCCAGAACAGCTTTACCAATAGTGGGCGATTTTCTAAGGTCAGCAAACGAAGATGAGTCGCTAAATGCGATCACTCAGTCAAGATTTGCTGCACTACCCGCTTCGCTCGAACGTAAAATAGATTGTGATCTCTTCAAGGAAGATGGAAACATCATTACCCGCATCTTCGGAAAGAAAGACAAAGAGAAAAAGAAAGAGTTTGGCAAAAAAGAAAAGAAAGGTTTTCTGAAAAGACTTTTTGATAAATAAAAAAGGGTGTCAAATGACAACCCTTTTAATTCTTCCTTTGAGCTAACGTATTACGCACGCTTCTTCCCTACCAGCAAAATTACAACACCCGCTGCAAGCAAAACACCACCGGTTATCGGTGACCAGTAGATTGGCGTTTTCTCCTCTTTATTAATCTCAACAGCACCCAGATCAACCACTTTCTTTTTGGTGATAATGTTAAATCCGGTGAATACCGTCATTATACCACCTACTACAATTAAAATAATTCCTAACGTTTTCATGTTTAAGGGTTTTTAGTTTTCGACAGGATTGCAATTCATTGACCATTTCCCGGAATGGCTCTTTTACGGTAATTACGAATCATCTGAATGTTGATATTGGGTAGAACCTTCTACAGACAATCTACAATTACTGCTTTACACAAGTCAGCATCAGCCTTTTATACATTGGTTTTAGGGTTTGATTGCTGGTATGTTTTTAGTGCATACACCATTAAAATAAAATCAACTATAAATCCAACATTATGAGCGATACAAAAAAGGTAATTATGGTCCTGAACGACCTGATTAAAATTAACATCGATAGAATTACTGGGTATGAAAAAGCCATCAACGATCTGGATGCCTCGGAAGTGATGCTGAAAACGCTGTTTAACCAGGTTTCTGATGACAGTCATGATATTAAAAGTCAGCTAACTGAAAAAGTTATCGCTTTGGGCGGTGAACCTGCCGATCACAGAACTGTGCCGGGCACTATTTATCAGGCATGGATGGATGTGAAAGCTACTTTCTCAGGCCATGATACCGGCTCGACCCTTGAAGCATGTGAATTTGGTGAAGATGCAGCTCAACGCGCTTACAAAGAGGCAATAAAAATGTCTGACGAATTCCCTTCTGATATCAAGCATATGATTACGAGTCAGAAAAATTTATTGAAAATGTCGCATGATCTGATCAAGACGCAACGCGACCAGCACAAGGAAATCGCTAATTAAGTTTAGTCCTTTTATTGCAATTTGAGCAAAGCCGGTGTGGAACCGGCTTTGCCCATTTGTGGCGTAATGTGGAATAAATTCCACAAATATTCGCGATTTCAGGGTTTAAAAACGCACTTATTCCCGGTTAAACTGTTCTTGACGCCTCAATAATGCATTTTGACGTCCTCCCTCCAACTAACATTTCTCTTGGCACAGAAATCGAAATATCCCGGGCAAATACAAACAACTGATATGATGAAAACAATTAAAGCAGGAATATTCGCCCTCGGTATAGCAGCCGCCCTTACCAGCTGCGATACAAAAGAAAAAGAAAGACTTCAGTACAAAATAGATTCATTGAACACTGAACTGCAGGCAAGCCAGCAGGAAGCGGGTCAATTGAAAGAAGTGAATGTATTGATCGATTCAATTGATGCAAGCCGGAGAGTATTGCGTGCAAATGTCGTAGAAGGTACTTCTTACGCTAATTATTCTGAGCGTTTGAATGATATCAACCAGTATATCAAAGATTCTCAGGCAAAAATTGCTGAATTAGAGAAGAAATCTAAAAATGCAGCAGGCATGTCATCTTCAATCAAAAGATTGAAAGCAGATTTGGAATTGCGTCAGTCTGAAATTGCAGCGCTTCAATTAGAAGTTTCTAAGATGCGCGGTGAAAACGAGATGATGGTTAAAGCGATTGCTTCCAAAGATTCAACACTTTTGGCTAAAGATGAAGTAATTAAAGTTCGTGAAACGGATATCTCTTCTTTGGAAACGTTGATGAAGGATACTAACGAGCAAAACA
>CAZHQP010000306.1:0-3719 GCA_964534735.1 uncultured Roseivirgaceae bacterium | reverse complement strand
CACTTAAATAATCGGTACCGGTGGTGGTAACTTTTGATGTATTGAGATGTGTTTGCTTTAAGGCGTAATCCGTCACGATTTTAGGACCGTATTTCACCGGCTCTTTCACCTCTTTGATTCGGGTAGGGGCGTAGACATGGTACAGGTTGGAATAAATTCCGGAAAAACCTTCCGAACTGACAAGCTCTTCTTTGTACAGGCTGCCATCAGGCTGGCGGAATTGAGTATGACGCTTTGGCGGAATTTGACCTAAACGATGGTAATACATAAGGCTCGATTTACGAGCCTTAAGGTAATAAAAATGATCTTGCGTTAATACCGTTCAGCCAATTACAGCTTCTTTGTGTTTTTAAGCTCAGGGATCCGGTCGAACAACTTGAGCGCCTGCTGAAGAATTTCATTGGTTTCGTTCATAATCGGATACAGGCCTTCATTTCTCCAGATCTTGCGTGCAATCTGCGCCTTAACATGAACCTGGAATAGATGCTTCTTCACCCGAAGGTCTTCGTAATCCGGCTTAAGCTTTTTCTGCTGGCCAAGTTTCACCAGGTCGTTCAACATCTGATCAGTGACATTAAACTTTGTGTAGAAGGCATCAAAGCCTTTATCCTCAAGCTCCTGCTTGTGCTTTTCTGCATACTTAAACGCATACTCATAAATCGTGGTAGTGGAGTATAATTCGTTCAGGTAATGACTGTTCTGGGTGGTATCCAGCGGAATAAAATAATCCGGCATAATGCCCCCACCACCATATACGGTTCTGCCATTATCGGTTGTGTATTTTAATGTATCGTTGAAATGAATACTGTCCGCATGAAAAAACTCACCTTTCTTATACCGGCTTAAAATATCCTGTGAGTATTCTTCTTCGTCATCGTATGGCTTTTGTATCGACCTGCCGCTTGGTGTATAGTATCGGGAAATTGTTAGGCGTAATTCAGAGCCATCACTCAAATCAAACGGACTTTGCACCAAACCTTTTCCATACGATCTCCGGCCAACAACCAGTGCCCGGTCGTTGTCTTGTAACGCTCCGGCAAGAATTTCGGAAGCGGAAGCGCTCCATTCATTTACCAGCACAATCAGATCACCGTCTTCAAAATTTCCATTGTTGGTTGATACGGCATCGGTATTCAGGCTTTTATCTTTTCCATTGGTGTAAACAATCTTTTTTCCGCCAGCAAGAAAATCATCGGCCATCTGGATCGCCATCTGCATGTATCCGCCACCGTTGCTTTGCAGATCAAGCACGAGTCTCTTCATTCCGCGGCCTTTCAGCTTATTCAATGCTTCGCTGAACTCGTCATAAGTGGTAGCAGCAAACCGGCTGATTTTAATATAGCCTGTTTCGTGATCAACCATATAGGCAACATCTAATGAAAACTGGGGGATTTTATCACGAATGATGTTAAACTCCAGCGGTTCCGGTGAGCCGGAACGGAGAATGGTAACTTTTACTTCCGTTCCGCTTGGGCCTTTTAAAAGTTTTGTCACATCCGGAAAATTTATGCCAATTCCACCGACATCTTTTCCATCAACTTTAATGATCTTATCCCCTGATAAAATTCCAAGTGCTTCTGATGGCCCGCCCGCAAGCGGAGAAATGATTACAATGGTGTCCTGGAAAATGTTGAACTCAACTCCAATACCGTCAAAATTCCCGCGAAGATCTTCATTAGCCTGAACGCGGTCAGAAGCCGGAATATAAACTGAGTGCGGATCGAGTTTGGCCAGCAAATGCTGGATTGATTCATCTACCAGCTTTTCCGTTTTTATATCATCCACGTATTTCTGATCAATGTACGTAAGCACCTCGCGCAGTTTCTGCACATCCTTGCCAACCTCCGAAGAAGTCTTTTTGGTGTTCAGGCTTGCACCAATAAAAATTCCGCCTGCAAGGCCCAGGCATAAAATGATGGGAAGGCTTATTTGATACCGGGTATTTTTTTGTTCGCTCATACTAAAATCTCGTCTCAATAGTTCTTTAACGGTGCTATATAACAAATGTTCAGGGATGATAAATCCCTTTTTTCGCCCGGAAATGAACAAAAACGGGAAATTAATTACCGCACGTCAATCCCTTCGCAGTTTGGAGGGCTTTCCCTATCTTTGAAAATTAACATGGACAGCACAGCGTTAAAAAATAAGAAGCTTTTGCAGCTCGTAGACGAAAACTACGTGCATGCGTATGTGCTGTATTATTTCGGGATCCGGTTTGATGAATTCCCGGAGGACACGCTCGAGCAAACCTGTAACCGAAAAGGCTTAAAGATCGATCAGGTAGTGCGGGAGCTTGAAAATCCTGCCCATTTAAAGGAAGCCGATCTTCCGCTGATCTCCTATCCGGTCGATCTGATCGTTGAATACCTGAAGCATTCTCATTTTCTCTTCATAAAACACAAGCTGCCGTATATTGCGAAGCTGGTGGATTCATTTAAAGCTGAGCATGCAGATTATGTTGCGGTTGAGCGCGATCTGAAAATTGTTTTCCCTTTGTTTGTCGAGGATTTTATCGAACATATCTACGAGGAAGAAGATACATTGTTCCGCTACATTAAAGCATTGGAGCGTGCGTCAAAAGGGAATTTCATTCCAACAAAGCTTTTTTATCTGATTGAAAAACACTCGGTTCAAAAGTTTGCCATGGAACATGAGGTGCATGACGATGAGATGGATGGTATCCGTAAGATCACGAAAAACTACCAGGTTGATGGTAATGCTCCGTTACACGTAAAGCTTATCTATAACGAGCTTAAGGAATTTGAAAAAACGCTCATCACACATGCGCGGATTGAAAATGAAATTCTTTTCCCCAAAGCTATGGCGCTTGAAAGCCGGGTGAAGCAATCGTTTTTTGAAAGAACGAAGCTTAACTAAATTGAATTGGGAAGAATACTCGCTATTGATTACGGAAAGAAAAGAACCGGCCTTGCTGTCACCGACTCGTTGCGCATCATTGCAACCGCGCTGGAAACAGTCGATAGCCCCTCCCTGCTGAATTATCTGAAAGCGTACACACAAAAAGAAACGGTTGACGAGTTTGTGATTGGTATGCCCAAGACACTCCGGAATGAAGATTCCGAGACTGCACCGTTGGTGAGAAAATTTATTGTCGAATTAAAAGCGGCTTTCCCTGAAAAACCAATCCATGAAGCAGACGAGCGGTTCACGAGCTCAATCGCCCAGCGGACCATGATATCAGGCGGAATGAAAAAGAAAGACCGCCAGGTAAAAGGAAATGTGGATAAGATCAGCGCAGTGATCATTCTTCAGTCTTTTATGGAATCAAAACAATAAGGTCGTCACTTTGAGTGAGCTAAGCGTAAAACAGAACACCTCCTGCTTTGCGGGAAGTCTTTTAATCTGATAGGATTTCTCGCAGAGAGCTATCAGGCTATAGTGCAATTTTGCCTGCTCGAAATGGCGAAACTCCAATCTTGTAAATCCAAAAATCCTTAAATCCTGATCAAATCCTGATTAACTTTGTGCCATGATTTACCCGATTGTTATGTATGGAGACGCTGTGCTGCGTAAAAAAGCCAGCGATATTGAAAAAGGAACTGATGTAAAGCAGCTTGTAGCAGACATGTTTGAAACGATGTATGCTGCGAATGGCGTAGGCCTGGCTGCTCCGCAAATCGGGAAAGCAGTTCGATTATTTATTGTGGATGGAACGAGTATGCAGGATGAGGATGAAGACGCTGAAGACATGACCGGTT
>CAZHQP010000305.1:0-3739 GCA_964534735.1 uncultured Roseivirgaceae bacterium | reverse complement strand
GTAGCCCATGCGACCTTTAAACTGATCGAGGTTTACAATGATATCCTGATGGATGTGTGGAAAATGTAAAACAGTGTGAGGATGAATTTCTGAATTCAAGCCTGCAGCCTCGAACCTCGAACCTGTTTCGTCCGCCTTATGGAAGAATTACAAGATCTCAAATCAGAGCTTTATCCGATTATAAAATCGTAATGTGGGATGTGCTCACGAACGATTATGATAAAACAAAATCACCCCAAGCTTGTTTGGCAAACTCGATCCGTGTTACGCAACCGGGCTCGATAATTGTTTTTCATGATAGCCTGAAAGCTGAGCGCAACATGACCTACACATTGCCACGTTACCTGGATCATTTTCTGGGGCAAGGCTATAGTTTCAAAACCTTATCGTAATGGGGAAACGCATACTGGTTGCACCGTTAAACTGGGGCCTGGGACATGCCACCCGTTGCATTCCTATTATCCGCTTGCTGCTTGAACGCGGACATACGGTTTTTATCGCAAGTGACGGTGACTCTTTAAAGCTTTTGAAAGATGAGTTTAAAAGCCTGACATTTTTTGAATTGCCTTCTTATAACATTCAATATTCGCGTAATATCCCTGCATGGGTTTATACGCTTTGGAGGACACCAAAATTTTTAAAGTCTATAAAGCGTGAACATACAGCAATTCAGAAAATTGTTAATGAACAGGCAATCGAGCTGATTGTCGCAGACAATCGCTATGGATGCTGGTCTAAGCGCATTGCTTCCGTTTTTGTCTCCCATCAGTTAAATCTTCCTGCTCCTTCAGGATTGGCGTGGATGGGTAGAATTATCAATTTCTTTCATAAACGTTTAATCAGAAAATTTACTACAATCTGGGTTCCGGATGCGGAGGGGAGTGTTTTGTCAGGCAAACTTTCACAAACCACTCTGAAGGCCGAGTTCATTGGCGTGCTTTCACGATTCCATTTATCAGAAAATAAAGAGGTTCAGTATAAGCTTACGGTTGTTCTATCCGGACCTGAGCCTCAGCGAACCTTGCTGGAGAAAAATCTTTTGCCGCAGGTAGTTGCATTGAATTTGCCCTCCATTTTTGTGCGAGGCTTATTGAACGAAAAAATGGGTGAAAGTGAAGTAGAAGATGTGAAAATTGTTAACTACCTGAATGCGCATCAGCTTGAAAAGGTTATTCAGCAATCGGAGATTGTTGTCGCGCGTTCCGGCTACAGTACCCTTATGGATATGGCTGTGCTTGGAAAGAAGGCTGTATTTCTCCCCACACCCGGCCAGCCGGAACAGGAGTATCTTGCTCAGAAGTTTATGCAATCAGGAATTGCCTACGCGGTTGATCAGGAAAAGCTTGACCTGGCCGATGCATTGGAATTATCTGCCGAATATTCCGGTTTTAGTAAAATGGAAAACAGTCACCTGCTCGTTCGGGCATTCGAAAAGCTGATGTTATGAAATTGTGGCGGAGCTTTGGTTATGCTATCAATGGTCTGCTGGCCGCATTCAGAGAACAGCAGAATTTGAAAATCCATATCGCGGCAGCATTGATTGTAGTTACACTTGGCTTTTGGTTTAATGTTTCAACAGTTGAATGGTGTATTTTATTGATTGTGATCGGACTGGTGATTGCAGCCGAGCTGATCAACGCATCAATCGAAAATCTTACAGACCTGGTAACAAAAGAACAGCATCCGCTTGCGGGCAAAGTCAAAGATATTGCCGCGGCTGCAGTTTTAGTGCTTTCTATTGTTTCCGGTATTGTTGGAATTATCATCTTTGCACAGTATGTCTGACGGAAAAAGTTACTGGGTTGATACACACGCGCACATCTATGCGGAAGAATTTGCTCCGGATCGAGCGGAGATTTTACAACGTGCAGAACAAAATCAGGTTGGTAAAATCTTCATGCCCAACATTGATCATACATCCATCGAGGGCATGTTTGAGCTTGAACAGAAGTATCCGTCCGTTTGCTTTCCCATGATGGGACTTCATCCCTGCTACGTAAAAAGAGATTTTGAGAAAGAGCTTTACCAGGTAGAAAGCTGGCTTGAGAAACGGAAATTTTCTGCCGTAGGAGAGATGGGCACCGATTTGTATTGGGATAAGACCTTTTGGGACGAGCAGGTCGATGCGTTTAACATTCAGGTTGGCTGGGCGAAGAAATATGATCTGCCCATTGTTGTGCATTGCCGCGAAAGCATCGATCAAACCATCGAGCTTGCTGAAAAACTGCAAGACGGGAAGCTTAGAGGTGTATTTCACTGCTTTACCGGATCAACGGAACAGGCTGAAAAACTGCTAAAGCTTGGATTCTATCTTGGCATTGGCGGAGTAGCAACGTTTAAAAAAAGCGGAATGGAAAACGTCATCCCGTACATTCCGCTGGATCGTATTGTGCTGGAAACCGATAGTCCGTATCTGGCACCCACTCCGCATCGAGGCAGGCGCAATGAGCCTGCATATATTCCGATCATTGCACAGCGCGTTGCTGAGCTTAAAAATATTAACTTGAGCGAAGTGCAGTCTGCTACAACGCAAAATGCACTGAAACTTTTTAATGCATGAGTACCAAAACAATCCTCGTCAATACTGCCTTACCAGAAAAGGCAAGATCAAAAGTTCTGATCATCTACACGGGCGGAACCTTTGGAATGGCGCACGATAAAGATGGCGTATTGATTCCATTTGACTTTGGATTAATACTGGAACATCTGCCTACACTCCGTACGATGGCACTTGAGCTTACGGTTGTCTCGTTTGAGCATCCGATTGACTCATCCAACATAAACCCGGAACACTGGCAATTACTGGCCGAAATAATCTCAGCGCATTACAATACCCACGATGGTTTTGTGATTTTACATGGCACAGATACAATGGCTTACACCGCTTCAGCATTAAGTTTTATGCTGGAAGGTTTAGCGAAGCCGGTTATCCTTACCGGAGCGCAATTGCCGATCAGTGAGCCGCGCTCGGATGCACGTGAAAATTTAATTACTGCACTTGATATCGCTTCAGCCAAAGAAAGTAATAAAGCAGTTGTTCCGGAAGTTTGTATCTACTTCGATTATGAATTGCTTCGGGGTAATCGTTCAAAGAAAGTGGAAAGCATGCAGTTTGATGCGTTTGATTCCGGTAACTATCCGCCTTTAGCGAAAGCAGGAGTGAAGATTGATTATAATCATTCTGTTATCCGTAAGGCAGAGGTTCATAGGGGACTTCATTTGCACAAATCTTTTGATTCCGGGATTGCGATCCTGAAATTATTCCCGGGTATTAGTCAACCAATTGTTGAATCCATTTTAAAAACCCCGGGTCTTAAAGCTGTTATTGTTGAAACGTATGGCTCAGGCAATGCACCCACTGCTTCATGGCTTATTGATACACTTAAGCATGCCATTGATCAGGGGATAATTGTATTGAACATTTCACAATGCCCGGGCGGAATGGTTATGCAAGGTCGATATGAAACGAGCCGTGACCTGGTACGCATAGGGGTGATTAGTGGCTCGGACATGACGAGTGAAGCTGCGGTGACCAAGCTTATGCTATTATTGGGTGAGCATGAACCAGAGAAAGCAAAAGAAATGATTGGCAAGTCGCTGGCTGGAGAATTAACCACTTAAATCTCTGCACCGCACTTTGTGAAGGCGTTTTTTATTGGTTTATTTGCGCCCTCATTTCCCGGAGAGGTGTCAGAGTGGTCGAACGAGCACGCCTGGAAAGTGTGTATACCTGCAAGGG
>CAZHQP010000304.1:0-3754 GCA_964534735.1 uncultured Roseivirgaceae bacterium | reverse complement strand
GTGGCGGAATGGACTACATTTCATATGGCATCATTATGCAGGAGATTGAGCGCGGAGATTCCGGCATGCGATCGACTGCTTCCGTGCAGGGATCATTAGTAATGTACCCGATCTATAAATTTGGGAATGAGCAGCAACGTAAAAAATATCTTCCCAAGCTTGCCTCAGGCGAATGGCTGGGGTGCTTTGGGCTGACTGAGCCTGATCATGGCTCGAACCCATCCGGTATGGTTACCAACTTTAAAGATATGGGTGATCATTATTTGTTGAATGGTGCCAAGATGTGGATCTCAAACTCTCCAAAGGCAGATGTTGCCGTTGTGTGGGCCAAGAATGAAGAAGGAAGAATTCATGGATTAATCGTTGAACGAGGCATGCCGGGATTCACCACTCCTGAAACGCATGGAAAATGGTCATTGCGCGCGAGTACTACGGGTGAACTGGTGTTCGATAACGTCAAAGTCCCTAAAGAAAATCTGTTACCAAATAAGAGCGGCCTCGGTGCACCCATGATGTGTCTTGATTCAGCACGCTACGGAATTGCGTGGGGCGCAATAGGTGCAGCGATGGATTGCTATGATTCAGCAAAACGATACGCGATTGAACGCATCCAGTTCGGGAAGCCAATTGCATCGTTCCAGCTGGTGCAGAAAAAGCTTGCTGAAATGTTATCGGAGATTACAAAAGCTCAATTGCTTAACTGGCGCCTCGGCACATTAATGAATGAAGGGAAAGCGACTACCGCCCAGATCTCACTGGCAAAACGAAACAACGTTGCTGTTGCATTAGAGATTGCACGCGAAGCGCGTCAGATCCATGGCGGAATGGGAATTACAGGCGAGTATCCAATCATGCGCCACATGGCCAATCTCGAATCTGTTGTTACCTACGAAGGAACACACGACATTCACTTATTGATCTTAGGAAAAGAGATTACAGGCATTCAGGCGTTTGTTTAGATCAGACAGTTAAGGTTGATAGAATTAATTCTCCTTCAGAGTAAAAGCAAATTCGCTGTTCCCTACGACAGCACGCAGGGAGTTCCGGGTTGGGTTTTCCTTTTTGCGTGGGTATTGATTGCACTTTTTCTGATTCGCCTCGCCTGGGAATACCGGGATAAATTGTTTCCGAAAAAGTTTCCTTCTCCTGAAGACCAGATAAAAAGAAGAAAGTCGGGAAAGAAATAAACTGACGGTTCTTTCTACAGGTATCTTTAAGAATACCCCATTACGTGGCATGTAGTTGATCTGTTATCAGTAATACCTTGCGCACAAACGGATAACACACTTCGTTTACCCCCTATCCATGACTAAAAATAATTTGCTGCGAATTATTGCAGCGGCATTTTGTTCCACACTGAGTTTCTCAACATTTGCTCAAACAGATTTTTCTAACGTAGTAATTCGCTCAACCCAAGCTGCAGAATCCGTTTACATGATGGATTGTGTGGATGACTTTGTCGGTGGAAATGTTAGCGTATCCATCGGAAAAGACGGCATATTGCTGGTTGATAACTTTTTCGCTCAGGCAATGCCTAAACTGCTTGAGAAAATCAAAGCTATATCGGATAAACCAATCCGGTATGAGATCAATTCCCACTTTCATGGCGATCATACGAATGGTAATGAAATTCTAAGCTCAACGGCCACTATTATTGCGCATACAAATCTCAGAACAAGATTCTCAGCGCAGAATCCGCCTGCAGTACCGGGAATGCTCCCTCAGATAACATTTACCGACAGCCTTACGCTTTACTTCAACGATGAAGAGATCAGGCTGATACATTTACCAAATGGTCATACCGACAATGATGTCGTGGTGTATTTCACCAAATCAAAAGTGGTACACATGGGCGACATGTTCTTTTTCAAAATGTTCCCTGCTGTTTACACAAAAGGTGGTGGCGACATCAAACAGCTCATCATCAATGTTGAGAAGGTAATCCATAATATTCCGGCAGACGCAAAGGTTGTTCCCGGTCATGGCGATCTGGCAACAGCCGATGATCTTAAAAATTATCTGGCCATGCTGAAGGAAACTACAGCTGCTGTTGAGAAAGCTATCAAACAGAATAAATCACTTGAACAGATCAAAAAAGAAAAGCTACTGATGAAATATGATGTGTTGGGCGCAGGCGGAGCACAAACTACCGATCAATATACCGAAATGCTTTACAAGTTGCTCACTGGAAAATAGCACAATATTTTTTCAGGCTTCGTCACCCGGGTGTGAAGGGATCAAGTGAACGCAGCTGGCGCGAAACTTATAAGCAGATCACGAAGCACTAATTAATCTTCTACGTATGCAGTAAATGTAACCCGCTGAACCGGATCTTTTGGATCGTTGGAGTAGATCGTAACAGCTTTTTGCTGAGTTCCTTTCCGATCATATGGATTAAACGATACCCTGAGAATTGCACTCTGGCCGGTTTTTAAAACCCGTTTATCAACCTCGACCGTAATGCATGTACAATTCCCCTGAACAGAACGCAACTCGAGGGGTGACTGCCCAAGGTTTGTTACGGTTATCTCGCGACTTGTATGCCGATTCTGTTTTACTCTTCCGAAATCCATTGTTGGTTGACCCAATAGCAGCTTGGGTGCCTTAGCTGCTTCCTGCGGAGTAAGCTCCGGAAAATAATCTTCCAGGGTTGCCAGCACATCAAATGCTTTGTCAGGCTGGCTCTCGTCATCCGTATAAATCAATACATTGTCGGATTGAAACCCGTAAGCATTTCGCAGCTTGCCGTTGTAGCCAATCCTGATAATTCCGGTTTCACCGGGTTGCACTATTTCAGGCTCAACATTTACGCGGATATAAGATGGCCCTTCGTATTTGCCGGTATAACGGATCGCTTTTTTTCCTCCATTCATAATCATAAACTCACGAACAACGTATTCATTCTTGATATAAACCTTGCCCAAATTGAGTGAACCTGATTTTATTTTCCAGTTTCCATTTACGCCATCAAACTCCGAAGCGATCTTTTGCGCATCTGAAACAACAGTTCCTTTAATTGTCAGGATTATTGGATTAGGATCTGCATCAGTCGTAACCGTTAAGGTCTTAGAGAAAAATCCTGGACGGCCTTTGGGATCAAACTTCGCGTGAATGAATCCTGTCTTGCCGGGTTGAATAACTTCTTTCGTCCAGTCAGGCGTTGTACATCCGCACGATGGCTTTACCAACAATATCTTAACCGGACGAGTATTCGTGTTGGTAAACTCAAAGATGTGGGTTACCGGACCGTTCTTTTCTACCACACTTTCAAAATCGAAAGATTCTTCCTTAAACGTCAGCGGTCTGGCGAGCTGTGCAAAGCTGGTTATCGAAATAAATAAACAAAGTATCAATCCCGTCTGTCTCATACGATTTTAAATCTGTGTGCAAAATAATGCATTAAATCTGTCTTTCGCATCCGCTTATCTTATCAATCCCGCAATTCCCGATTATATTTACGGCTGATATGACACGCATTTTAACCGGTATTCAAAGCAGCGGCAGACCCCACTTGGGAAATCTGCTGGGTGCAATTATCCCCGCCATCAATCTTTCCAAACAGACAGGCAACAATTCATTCTTTTTCATTGCCGATCTGCATTCTCTTACAACGATAAAAGATGCAGAAACGCGTGTACAAAATGTAAATGCTGTTGCAGCCGCATGGCTTGCATTCGGATTTGATACCGGGAAGAACTATTTATACCGTCAATCACAAATCCCTGAAGTGTGTGAACTGACGTGGTACCTGAAC
>CAZHQP010000303.1:464-3785 GCA_964534735.1 uncultured Roseivirgaceae bacterium | reverse complement strand
ATCTGAAAAAGATAGTTGACGAAGCGTTAGAGAAATGTCAAACGATTGAGAAGTCAATTGTTTTTCAACATGTAAAAACAAATGTTACCATGAAGCCCGGGCGTGATTTATGGTGGCATGACGAAATAAAAAAATCCGACAACGTTTGTGAAGCAACTGAAATGGATGCAGAGGATCAACTATTTATTCTTTACACCTCGGGCTCAACCGGCAAGCCGAAAGGGATGGTGCACACAACGGCCGGTTATATGGTGCATGTGAACTATACATTTCAAACTGCATTTCAATATAAACCCGGACAGATCTATTGGTGTACGGCAGACATCGGATGGATCACCGGCCATTCTTATATTTTATACGGACCACTTTCTGCAGGAGCAACAACCGTAATGTTTGAAGGTATTCCTTCGTGGCCTGACATGGGTAGATTCTGGCAGGCGATTGAACGCCATAAAGTGAATATTTTTTATACTGCACCTACTGCAATTCGTTCATTACAGCTTGCCCCACTTTCATTTGTTGAAAAGCATGATCTTTCCTCATTGGAAGTTTTAGGATCTGTAGGAGAGCCCATCAACGAAGAAGCATGGGAATGGTACAACGAACATATCGGTAAGAAGAAATGCCCCATCATCGACACGTGGTGGCAAACCGAAACCGGTGGGTTTATGATATCACCGATTGCCAACGTTACAAAGCTCAAACCCGCGCATGCAAGCTTTCCACTACCGGGCGTTCAACCGGTTGTAATGGATGAAAACGGCAATGAACGTTTAGGAAATAATATTGACGGTCGACTGGCAATTAAATTCCCCTGGCCGGGTATGGCCCGAACCATCTATGGAGATCACCAGCGATTCAAAGACACGTATTTCTCAACTTTTCCGGGAAAATATTTTACGGGTGATGGCTGCCGGGTTGATGCGGATGGATATTACCGGATTACAGGCCGGGTGGATGACATTATAATTGTATCCGGCCACAACATGGGCACTGCCGAAATTGAAAGTGCGATTACCGAGCATCCGAGTATTACCGAGGCTGCGGTTGTAGGTTATCCACACGATGTAAAAGGTCAGGCAATTTATGCGTATGTGATCGGTAACAAAAACACAGAAAACGAGGAAAAGCTCCGTAACGAGATCCGCGATACCGTTTCTAAAATAATTGGCCCAATTGCCAAGCCCGACAAAATTCAATTTGTAAGCGGATTGCCAAAGACAAGATCGGGCAAAATTATGCGCAGGATTTTGCGTAAAATTGCGGAAGGGGAAACCTCGAATCTGGGCGACACTACAACCCTTACCGATCCGGCTGTTGTAGAGGAGATCAAAAACGGGGCGCTTTAAATTTGTAAACAATCAACATGGAAATAACAGGAACAGTAGTAAGCCTTCTTCCGCTTCAGTCCGGACAAGGAAAAAACGGAACGTGGAAAAAGCAGGAATTCATTTTAGAAACTCCGGGTCAATACCCGAAAAAAGTTTGCTTGTCATTATGGGGCGAAAAGGTTGACGAGACCCGCTTAAATCCAGGCGAAAAAATCACTGCATCGATAAACATCGAAAGCCGTGAGTATAATGGTCGTTGGTACACTGACGTTCGCGCGTGGAAAATTGCCAAAGGCGGTGGAAGCAATCAAAACGAAGCACCGCAAATGGATTCATCGTTTGCACCGGATGCAAGCAACGGAAGCGATGATCTTCCGTTCTAATTCAGTATGCCGAAAAGCGTTACGATAAAAAAGCATCTAAGGGCTGCATTGATCATGGGATTCTTTGCAGCCCTGACTATTTATATTACTGATAAAAACAAGGAAGTGCTTCCGGTTTGGGAAGACTCTTCTCTCAATATCAGCAGTGCTTCTGTGCTGCATGATGTGTACCAGGACATGTCGGCCAACATTCAGCAGCTCAATGGCGTAAAGGTTCGGGACAGCCGCACCGGAAAATTTGTTTATTATTTTGAGTACATCGCCAACAAGCAGGATACCCTTCGCAGAATCAGTGCGATGCCTTTCCTGAAAGACAACCGGACATCTTCATTGTCGGTTGAGTTAATGGAATCATCCATCAATCCATTGGATAACTCAAGTCTTTCAGCAGAAGAACGGAATGCCACTTCCTTTTTCTGGGATGCAAAAGGAGAAGAGTTTACTTTTTATGAATGCTACAAGAGCCCGGTGAAACATACATTACTGCTAAGCAAAACCTCCGATAAGATCCTGCACAGGATTGAGTTTATCTGATTGCGTAAGCGTATTCAGCCTTTAAAAAATCTTCCAATTTCTCTAACAATCGGATCTGATTTACAGCCCGATTAAAGTTCTGGTCCGGATAATCAATCCTATAATACGTATCGTTAGAAAGATAGTCCGCCAGGAACCGAATCGCCTGCATGTACAGCATCAGCACCCCGGAATGATGAAAGAGTTTATTCTCTGTTTCTGTAAAGCTGTTCCCAATTCCGGATTGATAGCCGGACATAATTGCCTGGTAAATTGATTTATTAACGGATACCGATTCAGCAGAGGCATTTTCATCTTTATCGGAGATCATGCTGCGAACCATATCACCCGCATCTGAAAAGAAATAGCCGGGCATAACTGTATCCAGATCAATCGGACAAACTGCTTGTTGCGTTGTTTTATCAAACAAAATATTACTCAGCTTGCAGTCGTGGTGCATAACCCGAAGTTTGAATTCAGGATTATTCTTTAAATCATTGTAAAAGTCAACCAGTTTTTTTCGATCCTCGATTTTGCGGATAAGCGCCTTGCTTGCATTCAATCTTTCAGAGCTTGAATTGCCTATCGCGTGCTGTAATTGTAGATACCGGTTATTCAAATCATGAAATCCCTGAATGGTTTCAGATAAGACAGTAGGTTCCAGTCCTGAGAGTGCTTTTGTAAATTCTCCGTAACATTTTGCTGCACTGAAGATTTTTTCCGATGTAGCCGGAAGGTTCTCAGTATACGTATTGGAGATATATTCGAACGCCCGCCAGCATGAATTCTCTGCGTCAATCCAGATGAATTTATTGTCTTTTGTTTTTAACGCTTCCGGGATTTTTAATGCACCTGTACGTGTCAGATGATTATAAACAGCCTGGTAATTATTAATGACCTGTTCAGGATCTTTGAAGACGTTGTTGTTTACCTGCTGCAGGATAGCAGATGTGTTGCTGGTGGTTAATTTGTAAGTTTTGTGAATTAATCCATCAGTTAACACTTCAAAGAATGGTGAATAAAAACCAAACTGATCAGCCGCAAAAACAACAGCTTCCATTAATAGGTCTCGTCTAACGCAACTGTGCGTTTAC
>CAZHQP010000303.1:0-454 GCA_964534735.1 uncultured Roseivirgaceae bacterium | reverse complement strand
GATGCATCCATTGGCCGCTGGTGAAATCCGGGAACTCAACGGTTTGATTACCCAGCTCAATGCTGGTTTCACTCAACGGAGTGATGGCGCTCCACGCAGCGGAATCATACACATCAATCGGAGTCGGTTTTTCATTTTTGATCGACTCAATAAACGCATGCAGCACAAAGAAATCCATTCCACCATGCCCTGCACCATCTGCTTCTTTCGTCCAGCGTTGCCATAAAGGGTGATCATATTTTTCGAGATACGGTTTCGCTTCTTCCCACGAGTGTTCTTTAGGGCTTGTTCCTTCAATGTACAACGACTTGTTTACATCCATCCAGATGCCCTTTGTTCCCTGAACCCGGAAACCTAATGAATACGGTCTCGGCAAATTTGTATCGTGCTGCAATAAGATTGTTTCATCGTTCGCACATTTGATCATCGTTGTCACTACATCACCTAATTTGAA
>CAZHQP010000302.1:0-3824 GCA_964534735.1 uncultured Roseivirgaceae bacterium | reverse complement strand
AACTACCCGGCTGATATTAAAGCATTCTACATGCGTCAGAATGAAGACGGAAAAACCGTTTCTGCAATGGATGTATTGTTCCCGGGGATTGGCGAGATCATTGGAGGTTCACAACGTGAAGAGCGTTACGACCGGTTGCTGAAACGCGTGAACGAAATGGGCCTTCCTGAAAAAGAATTGTGGTGGTACCTTGATCTGAGAAAATTCGGATCAGCCCCGCACAGCGGATTTGGATTAGGCTTTGAACGTTTAATGCTGTTTGTAACGGGTATGACCAACATTCGCGATGTGATTCCTTTCCCGAGGTTTCCGGGCAGTGCCGAATTTTAAGAAATATGAAAACACTCACTACGCTAATCTGCTTAACCGTTATTTCCATAACCGCCTTTTCACAAAATGATGGCGGAGTTGAAGTCTATGTCGGAATATCCAGCTCTATGTTGCGTGGTGACACAGATGATGCTGATATTTCAAGGCTCAACAATATACATGGGGGCTTTCTGTTTTTAATTCCCATGACGGAGTCATTTCGTATTAAAACAGGTTTAGGATATTCAGGTCGGGGAGCAAACATTGAGGGTAAAAGCGCCAAATTAAACTATGCAGAGTTGCCGCTACTCTTCTCTTTCGGTTCTGAAAAGTTTGATTTTTTTGCCGGCCCCCAATTTTCACTCCTCGTTAAAAGCAATAACTCATTGGATGAAACCCGCGATTTTGGCTTAAAGTATGGCGTAAGTGCCGGGCAAAATGTATTTGCCCGGTTAATCTTCTATCATGGATTTTCCAACGTAACGGATTATCCTGGTGTTACGGTTACCAACCGATATATCAGTTTAGTTGTAGGCTTCCGATTCAGATCAAAGGAGGCCGAGTAACCGTATTCTTTATTTGTTTTTGAATGCCAACAACGGCACATGGCTTTGAAAGGCCATCTTCTTGGTCAAACTGCGATGAAAAAGATTTTCATAAGCAGTTCGTTTGTGTGTAAACATCGTAACCATATCGGCTTTTAATTCCTTCACATACAAATCTATTGTCCGGTCAACAGATTTACCGCTTTTGATCATTACCGTACTCTTACGATAATCAATCTGCCGGAGAATATTCTTTACATCAAGCTGAAGCTGTTCGCCATCTGTTGTTTTATCACACACATGAAGTACATGCAACGTAGCATCCAGCAGTTTTAAAATCGGCTTCATTACGCTAACTTCTGTCTCCAGATATTTCAGATCAGCTGCGTAAACAATATTTTTAAAGTTCTTGAATTGGGCTCTCGCCGGCACTGCAAGCACCGGAATCCGGCTGGCATCCATAACAGAAACCGTGTTGCTGCCCAAAACATATTTGGTTATACCGCTCGCTCCTTTTGTTCCCATAACGATCATCCCGATCTGGTTGCGTTTGGCAAACAACCGAACTGTGTTACTGAATGACCTGCCTCTGCGGATCTTAACAACGATTGGATTGACGGTCTTATTGAGCCTTTCCGCTTCTTCAACAACCGGGACAAATCTTTGTCTTGCCAGTGCAGAAGCCTCCCTGCTGATCGCCCGGGCTTCCTCCCGCATACTTACACGGGTTGGTTTTACCGCATTATCCATCACATGAAGCAGGATTACCGTTCCGTTCATACGGTTCGCCATCTTAACCGCGTACTCAATAGCGATTAGTGAAAGGTCGGAAAAATCTGTTGGGACCAGCAGGTTTATCATAGAACAAGTTAATGAATTATCGCATCGCCTGGTCAAAAAAAATGCCGCAACAGGTGCGGCACTTCTTTCTGTTATCGATTGAGCAATTATTTGTTGCTCATCTTTTCCATTTCCTTATCAAAAGTTTCTTTGAATTTCTCGTAGTCGTAATCAATCTTAAGCTTTTGGTCTTTTGAAAGATTCTCTTTGTACTGCTCTACAATGTCGTTAGCAGACAGTTCGATGGCAACATATGTTCTATAACCGCCTTTATCAGTCTGAACCTGCTTTTCACAGATCATTTTGATGCCTGACAATGTCTGGTCAACAATTGTTCTGTTCAGCTGCTCAAAGCGTTCCTCCAAATCTTCCTTGTTGTTGAACTCGCGTGAGTTTACATAGTTATCTGTTACTGTTTTCACAGTTGACTGGATAGATGCTGCAAGTTCAGCGCGGGCATTATCCATCGCTTTCTTCTTGGATACTACCAAATCAGAGCTTTCGCCCAATGAGTTAGCACGGAAAAATTTGTTGCTGGTAAAATAATCAGGACCGGAGCAAGGAATGCTTACTTCTTTTTCACCTGTAGGAAGCTTTTCTTTTCCCTTACAGCCGATCATTACGGCACCCGCAAAGGCAAATAACATTAAGGAGTACGTCAACTTTTTCATATGTAGCAATTTGGTTATGTAATTTAGTTTGTTACAATTTTAAGACCAAGTTTATGGTCAGCGGATTAAAAATTATTGCAATACGTTCTCTAAAAGCTCCTTAAGACGCTCTTTTTCAAGTACTTCCAACCCCTTATTATAAGCGTCCTGACTCGACTTATCGTAATCCAGGCCATAGCCCTTTATACGGTCAAAGGCCGTTGCATAAATCTCTTTACTCTCGTTTATGGCTGTTACCTTAATTGTGCCGGTCAGGTAAGTTATATAAATGCTTCCGGAAACCGAGCCTTTCTCCGAATCACACTGAACATCAAACCAAAGGTCTGCCTCCTTTTTATTATTCGTGAACTCAAATCCTGAATTCGCGAGCAGGTTCTTCAGCTTATTACTGACCTGCGGATTATTCTTGCTCATACCCAGACTTTTCTCATCGGTTGTCATGTACACGATCGGACGCTTAACTTTCAGGACGATTTGCGAAGTCGGGACCAGAAGTCTTTTCGAGATGAGCGAGAATACAGGCGACCCTGAAGTTCCGCTGATTGCATCCAGATTAACTTTAACAGCCACCGTTTGCTCAAGCTCACGCGAAGTTATTTTGTTGATCAGGATTTTGGCAATTCCATGGTCATCGGTCTTATAATCCGGGAACACATCGCCAGCACCTTTTTCAAAAGAGGCAGAAAGCGGAAGTAAGGCAACTGATTTTACATTGTCTTTGTATAAAGCTTTCGCAAGAACAGTTTGTGTATTCAGGTTTAATCTTCGATTGATAGTCAACTCGGAGGGCTCAACCTTTACCTGAATTTTATCAAGCAATGTTTGAATGGAAGAATAAATTTCATTCACGATAAGAATATCTTTTCCATTGATCGTTACTGCGATTGCTTCACCCAGATATTTCTCCATACTTTTAAACGCCTGGAAATAAAACCCCAACGCCTGAACGCGATCTCCGGCTTTGTCAGCTGCTTGTGCTTTTTCGTAGTAATCGGTTGCCAGAATTACAGCGTTGCGTTTCTGGGCGTCTTTAATTTCTTTATAGCGGGCTTTTGAGAGGCGGTAATAAATCCAGTAGTTATTGTCATCTTCCCATGCCCCTGCCTGCTCAAACTCTTCAATATCATCAGCGGCTGTAGTCTGGATGATTTGCTCATATTTCTCTTTAAACTCCTGATCATCTTCAAATGTGCTGAGCACGGAAGAACTTGAAACATTTACCTTGATCTCGGAGATCAGGTCTTCCAGCGCAGATTGTTTTGCTTCCTGGATATAATTATTGGTTCCGCCCTTGGTACCCTTACCGATACCGGTATAATATGACGCCTGTGAAGGCTTGCTCGAAAGCCATGCCGGCTTGGGGTTGTCAGGTACCGTAACTTTAGGGCTACAGGCAATGAGAAGACCTGAATTTTATCAAGCAATGTTTGAATGGAAGAATAAATTTCATTCACGATAA
>CAZHQP010000301.1:0-3835 GCA_964534735.1 uncultured Roseivirgaceae bacterium | reverse complement strand
GGCGGGAATGCCATTGGCCCTAATCTCACAGACGAATATTGGCTGCATGGCGGTACCATTAAAAACATTTTCGGTACCGTTAAGAACGGAGTAGTAGAAAAAGGCATGCCTGCGTGGAGCAAAAGCATGAGCCCTAAAGATGTGCGGGATGTGGCCTTTTATGTGATGAGCCTGCAGGGAACAAAACCTGAAGCGCCAAAGGAACCGCAGGGTGAACTATTCAAACCAGAAGCGGTAAAATTGGATACAACCAAAGCTCAGGCTTCATTATAAAATGTTGAGCAGGTTAATATTTGTCAGACCCGGCTTGTCGAAGACTCACTGAAACTGTTCAGGTTTTCGACAGACTCAACCTGAAAAAAAAATATACAGCAAGATGCTAGAACAAATGGAAGGTGCAGTGAAACTGGATATCCGGAAGGAAAGGCTCGCAAAAAGCGCAGAGCTTGCAGGAGAAGCATTTCGTGACAGCATCGCAACCGTAGATGAAGTCGGGAAGCGTATCTGGATCTATCCTAAAAAACCTTCCGGCAGCTTTCACCGGAAACGTGTAATCGTAACAATCTTGTTGCTATCCCTGTTATTTTCAGGTCCCTTTATACGCATCAACGGTCAGCCTGCTTTGTTGCTAAACATCTTCCAGCGAAAATTTGTGATCCTCGGCCAGGTGTTCTGGCCGCAGGACTTTGTGCTGCTCGCGGTGCTGATGATTACATTTTTTGTATTTATAATTTTGTTTACGGTCGTCTTCGGACGTGTGTGGTGCGGCTGGATGTGCCCGCAGACACTTTTCATGGAAATGGTGTTCCGTAAAATTGAATACTGGATTGAAGGGGACGCGAACGATCAGCGAAAGCTAAGCAAAGAACCCTGGAACAAAGAGAAGATCTTCAAAAAGACTTCCAAGCACATTTTGTTTCTGATTGTTTCAATCATCATCGCACACACCGTTATGGCATACCTGATCGGCACCGAAGAAACCTGGCTGATCCTGAATCAATCACCGGCTAATAATCTCGCAGGATTTATCGGGTTGATTGCCTTTACCGGAATCTTTTATAGCGTATATGCCAAATTCCGGGAACAGGCATGTATAGCTGTTTGTCCATACGGAAGATTACAGGGCGTGCTGCTCGTGCGCGATTCCATTGTGATTGCATACGACTGGATCCGCGGTGAACCCCGGGGACATCGCAAGAAAAACCAGGAAGAACCCATTGGTGATTGTATCGACTGTAAGCTTTGTGTGCACGTTTGCCCAACCGGTATAGATATCCGTAACGGCACACAGCTTGAATGCGTGAACTGCACGGCATGCATTGACGCTTGCGATGAGGTGATGATCAAAATCGGGAAACCAAAGGGATTAATCCGGTATGCTTCCTATAATTCCATCAAAGACGGCATTGTTCGAATCATCAATGGCCGCGTAATCGGTTATTCTTTTGTGCTGATCGCACTACTCGGAATTTTTAGTTTTGCACTGATAACGCGCTCAGATGTTGAGACCACTATTCTTAAAGTTCCGGGAACATTATACCAGCGCGAGCCAGGCTACATTACAAATCTGTACAATGTTGAGTTTGTGAACAAAACGTTTGAAACCCGGGAACTAGAAATCCGTGTTGAGTCACCGCCTTCGGCAGACATCCGTAAAGCCGATGGCAAGGCAATGCTTGTGCCGGCAGAGGGTTTCATCAAAGGTGTATACTTTATTCGTATCCCGGAAGGTGATGTTATCAATGCACGGACGGTAGTGAAAATCGGGATCTATGCCAATGGAGAACGAATTGAAACTGTGAAAGTCAAGTTCATCGGCCCCGTACATAAATCATCAGACGCTAAACGAAATTAATATGAACATTGGAAAGTGGATCATTGTAGCCTATGTGCTTTTTGCAGGATTCATCGCAACGCTTGTTACAGTTTGCATGCGACAGGATGTTAACCTGGTGTCAGCTGATTACTATAAGAAAGAGCTTGCCTACCAGGACCAGATCGACCGGATGGAGCGTACAGCCGGCCTGAAAATCAAGCCTGTAATTCATGTTGCAGGTTACACGATTCACATCGCATTCGACAGCACAAAACTCATTCAGCAAGGAACATTGGAATTGTTCTCACCTTCTAATCCAAAAATGGACCGGACATTCAATCTGGAAACTGATAGTCATGAATACGATAAGGATGTATCCACTCTTTTGCCCGGCATGTATCGCCTTAAGCTCAACTGGACGATGGAAGGAAAAGAGTATTACCAGGAAGCAATAATTAACCTTTAATGTTACTGACGGCATTGATCATCGGTTTTTTAGGCAGCCTGCATTGCGCAGGAATGTGCAGCCCGCTGGCAATTGCCGTAACCAGCCTAAGCAAGCCTGCTTTTAAAAACAGAGTCCTTTACAATATTGGAAGGATTGGTAGTTACGGGCTTCAGGGAGTAGTTGCCGCACTGGCAGGATTTATCTTTGAGCGAACCGGATTGCAAACCATACTAAGTCTTTCGCTTGGTGTTTTGCTGATTATTGCCGGTTTTGCGGGTATGACAAACTTTCATATTCCGGGCGTTACAACAGGGCTTCAGCGCCTGACTACGTTTATCAAGATCCGGTTGGGAGACTTCATGAAGCGAAAAACAAAAGCAGCTTTGATTGCCACCGGAATGCTAAACGGCCTTTTGCCATGCGGCCTCACCTACATGGCACTCTCCTATTGCATCACACTAACACAACCGCTCGAAGGTTTCATGTTCATGATTTTGTTTGGATTGGGAACATTACCTGTAATGCTCGGATTTACTTCGGTGATCCAATCCATCCTGCACTATTTTAACATCAGCTTCAGGAAGCTCACTACGATAACAATGGTGGCTGTAGGATTGCTTCTCGTGTCACGCTCATTGTATAGTCAACACGCTGCTCACCCGGTTGATAAGGACGGCATCACAGTTTGCCGGTAGGCTTAGCGCGCCACATTCCAGCGAACAACTTTTTCCAGCTTGCCCCGGTTCAGAACCTTGATCTTTCCACCCTCGATCTCAATCAGTCCTTCGTCCTTAAAATCCGAAAGTACGCGGATAACTGATTCGGATGCAGTACCAACAATTTTTGCAAGGTCCTCACGGGAAATACTGATTTTCTCTTTTCCATTAGTAAGCTCGCCTACTTTAAGCAACGCTTCTGCGGTACGTTGTCGCACAGAATTGTAAGCAAGGTTAACAAGCTGACTTTCCTTCGCGGATACTTTCCGGCAGAGCAGTGAAATGAAGCTTGCTGATACATCCGCGTGGCTGTTTAAGAGTATAAGAAAATCTTTCTTCGGGATCAGGACCGCTTCAGTATCTTCCAGCGCGACAGCCGTATCCTGGTATGGACTATTTTCCAGCAACGACTCGAAGCCAAAAAAGTCTCCGGTCTTGTACAGGTTTGTAATCAGTTCTTTTCCATCCGGATGCGACTTGAATGTTTTTACATTTCCGGATTTCAAAAAATAAATCATTGAAGGGGAATCACCTTCGGTAAAAAATTCTGCTTTCTTTTTGAATGTTTTTACCTTCTTATCCTTGCACAAATCCGAGAGGTTAAGCACCTTCTGGGCATCCTGGATAAAATGATCAAGCCCTGACTGGGTATTATCATACTGCCTGGAACGAAGCTGATGCTTACGCAGCCGGGTTTCAATGGCGTTCAGCAAGTCGGTATCATCAAAGGGCTTGGTCAGGTAATCGTCTGCACCCAGTGTCATGCCTTTTCGGATATCGGTCTTCTCTGTTTTTGCCGTGAGGAAAATAAACGGGATTGCAGATGTCTCTTCGTTTTTACTGAGAATATGCAAC
>CAZHQP010000300.1:0-3847 GCA_964534735.1 uncultured Roseivirgaceae bacterium | reverse complement strand
AGTGGTTGAAGTGCTTCATTGTCTTTCGGTAAGGATAATTTCTGTTTGGCTTCGTACAGAAAACTGTAATCGGTAATCTTGCTTTTATAATTATGCAACCTGTTTGTTAACGCTCCGGCTACGATTCCAATTACTGCGGCATCTCCGGTTACAAGTGCCTCCTTGTACATTTTTATAAATTCCGGGTACAAGCTTTTATCAAAATAAATATTTGCATTAACGGATGTAAGTGCAGTTGCTGCGGACGATTTAATTACCGGAATGGTTGATTGCTGAAGTTCCTGGTTAATAAAATGCCAGGCAAGTGTTGATTGCCCCAGCGATACCAGCAGCGCTGCCTTGCCATACGGATTTTTCTCAATCTTATATTGTTCAATGATTTCATTTACAATGGCAACGCTATTCGAGTCAATTAATGCACCCTCATATAAGTTTGCACGAACGCGCCAGTTTGTTGAATTTTTTGCAAGTTCAGCAAGCTCTTTTTCCTGGTCTTGTTTTGGCATGCTTCGGATAGCTTCTGAAGCGGTTATGGCAACATTTACATTCTCATCTTTTAATGCCTTAATCAGGCTTGATTTTGCATTTTGCCACGGAAAATCCTGAAGTGCCCGTGCTGCACCGGACCGTACACGGTAATCCTTATCGTTCTCCAGAATATGTTTAACAGCATTGAACGCTTTTTCAGTTGGAATTTTACGCAAAGCCGTTGTCACTGCCGCGCGAATCCAGGGCGATTCATCTGTTTGTGCAGAACTGATTAATGCGTCCTCCGCCATGTGAACCTGTTTTGCCCCGCGCGCGTAAAAGTTTGCAGCGGCAAGCCTTGTCTGCAGTCCTCGATCAGGTTTTAAAAACTCAATGGCTTTTATCGTGAGTGTCGAATCTGCCAATTGCCGTAACCCCAGCCGGTAGTAAGCCCATGCGAGACCTTCCATTACAAGTTCTTCGGATGAGCCTATGTTTAGGTGTCTTATTTCTTCCTGGTTGAAAGTCTTGCCGCAACTTTCAATAATTTCTCTCAGCACATGCACATCCTGTTCTTTCCGGAGGGCATTCCATAGCGCACCTGCAGCTGGCTTAACAGCTATTTGACCAAGAGCGATGGCTGCAGCTTTTCGAATTTCAGGATCAGCATCGTCCAGCAACACGTTTGTAAGCTCATCAACTGCAAACGTATCCTGGATGGAAGCAAAAGCCATAACTGCACTTTTACGATACGCTTTATTTTCGTCTTTAAAGTACCGGTAAAGACTGTCAGACCTTCTTCGGTCCTGGAAGTCTGCAATTTTTACCTGGGTTGCATCTGAAAACTTGTTTTCTTTTCCACCGCATGTGTATAACATGCTGCAGATAATAAACAATATAATGCTGTTTTTCATGTTGATTATATTGAGCTGAGGGAAGCTTGTGCCACAACATCATCGAATTCAATGCCGGAAACTTTTATACAGTAGAGAAGAAGTCGAACTTCTTTTACATGAACACGTCCGTCTACTTCCGACATTTTATACAACGTAACAAATGCCTTCAGCTTCTCTTCATCGGTGCAAAGGTTCATGTACTCAATTCCTGCTTGATAAATTTCTCGCCCTCTCTTTTCTGAAATTGCTTTTCTGAATTCATTGAACGTACTGTCGGGTATTCCTTCTTTGGCTTTGATGATATTCAATGCCTGTGTTTCATTTTCATCGATTACGCCATCCGCGCTCATGAGTAAATGAATTAGATACAATAAGCCAAACTGATAGTTTTTGTTCATCGTAAGGAATTAAGTCCTTAAATATAAAAAAAGGATTGGAAGCTGTGTCAGGAAAATGCCTGAAACACAATAAAGGACGAAATATATGCCAGTGCAGACATATAGATCAGCTGGATTATAGGCCATTTCCATCCCCGCGTTTCGCGGTATACAATTGCGATTGTGCTCATACACTGCATGGCAAATGTATAGAACACCAACAGGGAAAATCCTACTGCCGGGGTAAAGCGCGGACCTTCTGTTTCGGGATTGATTTCTATCCGCATACGGTTTTTAATAGTGGTCTGATCGTCATCACTGCCTATGCTATAAATGGTGGCCATGGTGCCTACAAATACTTCACGTGCGGCAAACGATGTGATGAGTGCAATGCCGATTTTCCAATCAAAACCCAATGGCCTGATTACGGGTTCAATGCCTTTGCCTATAATTCCTGCATACGAATGTTCAAGCTTATAGGCCGCAATACGATTCTCAAGCCCTTCTTCTGTTAATCTTAGATTAGATGATTCATTTAATACGTTTTCACGCGCACGCTGAAGATTGTCACCCGGGCCGTAACTGGCGAGTACCCACAGTACAATAGATATTGCCAAAATCACTTTACCGGCTTCCAGCACAAAAGCTTTTGTCTTTTCAACAATCGTGTAGCCAACATTTGACCATTTTGGCCAGCGATATGCCGGCAGCTCCATAATCAAATAGCTCCGCTCCTTTACTTTCACAAGATACTTCATCACTAATGCGGTTAGCATTGCGGCACACAACCCTAACAGATAAAGTCCCATCAGGGCAAATCCCTGAAGATTAAATGTGCCCAGCACTAATGTATCCGGTACAACTAATGCAATCAGGATCGTAAACACAGGCAAGCGTGCAGAACAACTCATCAACGGAGTTACAAAAATTGTTATGGTCCGCTCTTTCCAGTTATCAATTGTTCGCGTGGCCATGATAGCCGGGATTGCGCACGCAACACCCGACATTAACGGGACAACACTTTTACCGTTCAGGCCGAATTTGCGCATCACTTTATCCATCAGGAAAACAACACGCGCCATGTATCCCGTTTCTTCCAGGACAGCGATAAACGCAAATAAAATAGCGATCTGCGGAACAAAAATTACAATCCCGCCAATGCCTGGAATAATACCCTCTGTGAGCAGGCGGGTTGCCACACCTTCGGGCAGGGAACGGCTCAGATAATTACCGAAGTCAGCAAAAGCAGAGTCAATAAAATCCATGGGCACGGTAGCCCATGCAAAGATCGACTGAAAGATCAGGAACAGGATCGCAAAGAAAATCGCATACCCCCAAACTTTATGTGTAAGCACATGATCAAGCCGGGAAGTATACTTTTTCCAGGAAAGCTCAGCAGTCTTCAATGTAACCCGATCAAGAAGCGTTTGTATAAAGGTATATCGCTGAATTGCTTCAGCGCCCTGAAACTTGCCCGGAAAAAATTGATACTGATGATTCACCTCAGCAATGAATGACTTGTCATCCTGATTTAAAAAAGCCAACGATTCAGGTTGTTGAATAAATTGATACGCCTCGTAATCATTATCGAGATTAAATCTTTCCCGAACGCTTTTCACAGCACCCTTCACATCTTCATAAACAGTAAAGATATTTTTTTCAGGTACCTCAACACGCTTGCTTAACACCTTCTTCAATTCTGCCAGGCCCGTGCCCTTACGTGCATTGATCGGTATAACCGGAACACCCAATCCCTGCGACAGTGCATTCAGATCATAACTGATTCCGGCTTTTGTAACCAGGTCCATCATGTTTAGTGCAAGCACGGTTGGTAAACCGATATCAATGATCTGCGTAAGCAGCAGCAAACTCCTCTTCAGATTGGTTGCATCAGCCGTTACAACCAATATGTCCGGACAAAGCGGTGAAGCATGATCAAGTAAAATTTCTGAAACGATCCGTTCATCGAGACTGCGCGGATACAGGCTATAAATTCCGGGCAAGTCGATGATTTCACATGGAGTTCCATCAATAAGTACTGCAAAGCCTGATCGTTTTTCAACTGTAACCCCTGGAAAATTCCCGATTTTCTGATTAAGGCCCGTT
>CAZHQP010000299.1:0-3881 GCA_964534735.1 uncultured Roseivirgaceae bacterium | reverse complement strand
AAAGAATATTTATCCGACAGTGAGAACTTTAAGTTTGAACTGGAGTGGATAGCGGAAACGGATAAAGCCCGTGAAAAAATGATCGAGAACAGTCACGATGTAATTCTCGTGGATTATCGCCTGGGAAGTGAAACCGGTCTCGACCTGATCCGTTACGCGCAGGAAAAAGGTGTACTCACACCATGTATCCTGTTAACCGGTCAGGGCGATCTGAAAGTTGACATTGATGCGAGTAAGTATGGTGCTGCCGATTACCTCGTAAAAACGGATCTCGACTCTTCATCACTCGAACGGAGTATTCGGTATGCATTAACGCAATCAAAGGTTATTCGGGAATTGGATGAAAAGGAAAAGAAATACAGGTCGCTATTTGAACGGTCTATTGATCCCATTTTCCTCGCGAATATTGATTTTAAAATTCTGGATGTAAACGAGTCTTTCTCACAGTTCTTTGGGTATTCCGATAAGGAAGCTTTATCACTTAGTCTTTCCCAAATTTTTGCAGATGTAAAAGATTATGAATTTTTACGATCAGAATTAAATGACGATGACCAGGTAAAGGATTTTGAAGTTGTACTTGTGAATCAGGGGGGTGAGAAAAAAATCTGTATGATCAACTGCGTATTCATTCCTGATCAAACTTCTGATTTCTGCTGTTACCAGGGAATTATCTATGATCTGACACTGCGAAAAAAAGCCGAAAAGGACATGCTTGTCGCAGAACGCTTATCGATGACCGGAAAACTTGCGCGCACAATCGCTCATGAAGTGAGAAATCCGCTTACGAACTTAAATCTTGCGTTAGAGCACCTGCGGGATGAAATGCCTGAAGACAATGAAGCAGTGAAGCTTTACAGCGAAATTATTGAGCGGAATGCAAAGCGTATTGATACGCTGATCACAGAAATGCTGAATTCATCCAAGCCGAAAGATCTTAACCTGGAACTTGCGGATGTGACAGACATTTTAAATGAGACAATTTCACTGGCAACTGACAGCATTAATCTTCATCAGATCAAGCTTGAGAAAAACTATATCAAAGATTTGCCTCGGATTCTCGTTGATCGTGAAAAGCTGAAGATCGCTTTTCTGAACATTATTGTAAATGCAGTGGATGCGATGGAGCGCGGGAAGGGTGAGTTACTCGTTGATGTCAAGCTTAACCAGAATACGATTATAGTAAGGATAACCGATAACGGAAAAGGCATCCCCGCTGAAGATCTTGAGAAATTATTTGATCCTTTCTTTACCGAAAAGCCCGGTGGGATGGGCTTAGGGCTGACCTCTACCAAGAATATTCTCAGTAGTCATAACGCGCTGGTGGAGGTAGAAAGCACTGTAAAGAAAGGTACAACTTTTATAATTTACTTTAAGCTCGCTGAATAGCTCTATTTTAGCCGATTATGACTTGCTGAAACCTGATCAAGATTTTTACGGATAACCGGAAGCGCAGTATCGATCCAGTACGTTAATTGAGAATCCGTGACATTTTCTTTTCCTTTTTCAAGTATGGCGATAAAGTCCTTATTGATGGTGTGCATTTCTTCGCACCATTTTTTATTAAATTGGTCACTTTCATTTTGAAGCTTTTGGGTAGTCTTGCGCGCTTCGTTGCTTTCAGTTAGCGGGACGGTGATAACTTTTTCAGCGGCATACTTTGTTAAACTGGCAAGAATCTTTGTGCAGTCGTTTTTTAATTCTAGCGCAATGCGTTCAACTTCTTCGTCACGACTTTTTGAAAGTGCCATATCGGCCAACCTGATTTGGGCGAGGATAGAAGCAACAGCATCTGTTACCAATTGAGCATCTCTTTCACTTTCTTTAGAGGTAAATTTTTCTTTATTCTTTTCTTCTGCCACTTCCTGGCTATCTACCTGGGATTCACGGACTGTGCAAAAGGAGGTAAGCAGGGCTAAAAGTATAAGGGCCGGTATGATGAGTAGCTTATAGTAATTAAGCCTTTTCATCGTTAAGATGCCTGACGCATTTTAAGATTAGCATCCCGGTAGGCTTTAATCACATCGTGCGATGCGCGCTGAAGCTGCGCCTGACGATAAATCATGTCGAATGCTTCAGTCATCAGGCCCTGCTCATGAATGGCGCTTTTGTACGCTTTTACGGCTGCATCTTCCCCGAATTCGCAGGAATTTAATATAGCTTGTCGATCCTTACCGGTAAATGAAGTCTTAAGCTCCATCCATACATGGTAAATTTTTCCGATTATTGTATTCTCTCCAAATTCCGGATCTCCATCCAGTTTTAAGATCATTCGGCTTAGATCGACAATATTCTTCTTACTTTCCTCAGCCATGTTTTTAAAAATGATTTTAAGGTCTGCATCTTTGCTTTCGTGAATAGCCATGGCATATCCATCTGCTCTGTCAGTGTTAATCTTGAGCAGGTCATTCAGCACTTCAATAGTTTTATCACGCTCCCTGATTTTCATACTCCTCACATTTGAATCTCCTTCACTAAAAAAACTGTACCAATTGATAAATGACAAAAAATGCATTATTTGATCTTTATTTATTCTTTTTCGATGTAGATAAATCACGTCAACTATAGAAATAACCACTCAAATAATCTGATTATTTTTAACGAGCTCATGATATTGATCTCGTTTTAGTTTAATCATATCATGCGTTTTTTTCACCACTTCTCGCTGAACAGTAAGGAGATGAAGGTCATCAGGAGTTAATGTGCCCGGATGTTTCAATGCTTCAGTATATGCTCTCATCATGGCATCTTCCCCCTTTTCGCAAATGTCCAGTAGTGAATAATTGGGGTTTGACGAAAAAGTCACTTTCAAATCCATCCACATTCGATAAATTTTTCCTTCAAGCGAAAGATGTTCCGCAGGAACATCACCATCTGAAACAATTTTGCTGTTAAGGTCAGCAATGCACTGCTGACTTTCTTTGATGATCTCCGCGAAGATGGAGGATAGCCCGGCCTCCTGGGGCTTCAAACTCAGGGACGCTTTTTGATAACCGGCCACCCGATCACGGTGGGCGCGAATTAAATCATTAAATGTTTCGATATTACCTTGCTCCACCATACCCATCAGCTAAAACACTAAAAAGAATAATATTAGTAAATACCCGACCAGTTGAAGAAGAGGCACTATTTCCAGTGCCCTTCAACATACCTCCAGCCTCTGTTTGTTTGTACCCAATGGCCTGCCACCCAGGTTCTGCCTGGCCGAGCCGGAACAACCCAATAACCTTCCTGGTATACATACGCTTGTGTCCGCCGGTTGTACCTCCACGAACCATCAACCCAAACGTAATTTGGCCCGGGAGAAGCAGGGACTACTACCACCGGATCGGCTGGGCGCGTGGCGACTGCTTCAGGGCCACAGCCACTTAGCGTTACAACCACCGCAAAAGCTGCAACGGGAAGTATTTTAATGAATGTTTTCATGACTGATAATTTAATTAAGTAAATACGTCATTCCGGTTCCTATCTTTTCTTGAAGAGGGTAGCTCCGAAGATAAGTGCGAGAAGGAATAGAACGATGAAAATAAAGAACAAGACTTGCGCAATGGATGCAGCACCTTCTGCAATTCCGCCAAATCCTAAAATAGCCGCTACAATAGCGATGATAAAAAAAATAACTGCCCAGCGTAACATAATTTTTGGTTTTAGTTGTTTAAAAATTTATTTCGGAAGAGATATTAGGCAGCGTCTTCCATTGCAGCTGCTTGTTTAATTTCTTCAGTGATGGTATATCGTAACACGTTAAAATCCAGCAATCCAAAGAACTTATCCAGTTTTTTTAAGATTATAAGCACGATACTCAACGCTTCAATTTCTGTTGAGAATAATTTTTTTTCCTGCAGTAAGGTTTGCTTGTACACATTGTCAGCAAGTTCATCCAA
>CAZHQP010000298.1:0-3890 GCA_964534735.1 uncultured Roseivirgaceae bacterium | reverse complement strand
TTACGTAAATGTATGTAAAATGGTTGTACTATTAGTTAATAGTTACCAGTTGTTAGTTAATAGTTGTTTTAAGTTGATCGGTAACAACAACTATCAACCATTAACTATTAGCTTATTTTGGCCATTTCCCAGCCAATCATGCTTTTTTTACGGGTTGAGCTCCAGCGATATTCTCCGAGGATTCCGTCTTTACGGATTACCCGATGGCAGGGAATGAGGTAAGCGATATGATTCGACCCGACTGCAGAGCCTACGGCTTGCATCGCTTTCGGACTCTGAATTTGTTCGGCAACACCCTGATACGTGGTGACATTTCCCATCGGGATTTTAAGCAACGCCTCCCAGACCTTAACCTGGAAGTTTGTTCCTTTCACGAACAGATGAAGTCTGCCCTCACCCCTTCCCCTCTCCCCTGGGAGAGGGGTGTCCGCAGGACGGGGTGAGGGTAGAAATATTTTTTGAACAAAAGCTTCCGTCAATTCCTGATTTAAATGGAATATCGAATTATTCCAATGCGTTTTCATCTCTTCCAGTTGAATTCTTGAATCTTCATCGGTTTGAATAAATGATAACCAGCACACACCACGTTCGGTAATTCCAATCAGGCATGTTCCGAAAGGGGTTTCGTGAATTCCATATTCAATACGAATACCGGATCCTTTCTGCTTATACTCTTGCGGTGTCACCGCTTCGAGCGTAGTGAACAAATCATACACGCGTGATTGTCCGGAAAGCCCGGCTGACTCTGCAGCTTCAACCAGATTCTTGCTTTGATTAAGCTTCGACTTTAAGAAGTCAACTGTAAGAAATTGTAAAAACCGTTTCGGGCTGATGCCTGCCCATTCGGTAAAAATGCGTTGAAAATGAAAAGGCGAAAGGTGAACCTGTTCGGCTACTTCATCGAGCTCAGGCTGATGCTTAAAATTTTTTTCCAGGTATTGGATCGCTTGCTCAATCCGCTGGTAGTTGATGTCTAGTTCGGCCACGATCATAAATTTATTGTTTTTTTAATAGCTCAAAATTGCCATCGTAAGCAGCCGTTTTCAACCCGTTTCTTGCTCAACTACACAGGAATTTCGCTACATTTCAACAAACTACCTCCCCCTTGACCGAACCTAATAACGAAGGCTTAAAGCGCGTAATTGGCACCCGTGCATTAATTGCCGCCACCATCAACCTTACCATCGGAGCCGGAATATTTGCATTACCTGCCGATGTTGCCGGCTATCTCGGAACAGCTTCGTGGATGGCCTACGTGGTCTGCATAATGTTACTAATGCTGATGCTGCTTTGCTTTGTATCGTTGGGCACAAAATTTACAAGCACCGGTGGTGCATACGTTTATGTAGAAAAAGCTTTCGGCCCATATGCAGGTTTTTTAATTAACTCGCTCTACTGGTTTGGATATGCCGTGATGGCGGTTGCTGCTGTTGCGAACTTATTTGCCGACAGTCTGTCTGTTTTTATTCCTTTTTTAAAAACTCCGGTCGGACGGATTTTAGCGATGGCGTTTGTATTTGGATCCATTGCCTGGATCAACGTTCGCGGAGTTAAACATGGTTCACGATTGATTGAGATCAATACAATTGCCAAGCTGCTCCCGTTATTTGTTCTTATTGTTGCGGGATGCTTTGTGATCAACACCGATAACTATGCATGGAATGGTTTCCCGCCCCTGAGTCAGCTGGGCTCAGTATCCTTACTTTTGTTTTTTGCGTTTGGCGGAGGTGCCGAAACTGTAATCAATGCATCGGGTGAAGTAAGAAATCCTAAAAAAGACATTCCGAGAGGATTATTAATCGGAGCTTTTCTGGTATTTCTTATTTATTTGTCCATTCACCTGGTAGCGCAGGGAGTTTTAGGAAGTGATTTAGCGCTTTACAAAGAAGCGCCTTTGGCAAAAGTTGCTGAGCAGGCCATCGGACCGTTTGGTGTAACTTTATTGGTAGCCGGTGCTGCTATCTCATGCTTTGGGTTGGTCAGCGGTGACTTGCTTGCTTCACCGCGTTTATTATTTGCTGCTGCGCGAGACGGCATGCTTCCAAAATTTCTTGCGAAGGTTCACCCAAAATATGCAACACCTTATTGGGCGGTAATTGTTTATGCAAGCGTTGGTTTTTTCCTTTCCGTAAGCGGAGGTTTTCGCGAGCTGGCAACACTGGCGAGTTCAGCGCTTCTGCTCATTTATGTAGGTGTCATTTTTGCCCAAATCAAGCTCAGAAAAGTTAATACGGAGAACTCATTCAATATTCCGGGCGGTCTGCTCGTTCCTATCTTGGCCCTGGCTGCTACAATTTGGTTCCTCTCCAATCTTGCCTGGAAGGAAATTATTAGTACAAGCGCTTTTCTCCTCGTAGTGTCAATTATTTATCTTGCGATGAAAATTAGCTCTAAACCTAAATCCTGATTTTTTCATGAGGGAATACCGTGCGGCAGGACTTCTTCTTCTGATTATTACACTTAGCGGTTTTTCTGTGTCAGCTCAAATCTCAGAAAGGCCTGCGCCTTTTGTAGATACGATTCCTCAGGACATTCATGCAGCGATGAAGGCGCGACTGGAGATCGAAAACCAATCCATCACCGAGTCGAAAAGCAAAGTAAGAGCATTTATGAAAACCCTTCATAAAGAGCGATTTGATTTTATCGTTAAGCTTTTCAATGACGATAATATTATCATCAATACCGGATTGAATGGATATGTGGAGGAAATATTCTACAACATCTGCCGGGCTAATCCACAAATCCCGCAGGATGCAAAGCTTTATATAGAGCGGAGTCCTGTACCTAATGCTACGAGTTACGGAGAAGGTACAATTATCATATCGTTATCGCTGCTAGCCCGTTTAGAAAATGATGCGCAGCTTGCATTTGTGCTAAGCCATGAGCTTGCACATTATTACAAAGGCCATACTAAGCAGGTTGTGAACCGATATGCGGAGATAAATTTCGATAAAGAGCTGAATAAGCAATCCCGTGAGATTCGTCACAGTCAATATGGAAACTATACGCGCATGCGTGAACTGATGAAAGGAATCGAGCTTGCACACAACAAACATAGCCACGTTAAAGAATTTGAAGCAGATTCGGTTGGTTTGATTCTTTATCTGAATAGTCCGTATGTTGATCTGACAGCACCAATTCGCACGATGGAAATCCTCGATAGTGTTGATTATGAGATTTTCCGCGGTAACCTGGACTTTAGAAAGTATTTCGATTTTAAAGAATATCCATTCAAAGCCTCCTGGGAGAATTATAAAAAGCCTGATATGTGGCAAATTCAGAAAGATGAGTCTGACACAGTGCAAACCCATCCAAGTTGTAAAAAAAGAGGAATCGCATTACAGCGTCAACTTCAAATAGATTCGTATGGACCAGTATACCGTCAACGCGAAGACTTTGAACACATCCGGCTGCAAGCCAAAGTTGATATAATTGAAAGCTATTATCATTTTAAAAATTACGGCAGGGCTTTATTTGAAGCGATGACCTTATCGGAACAGTATCCGGATGAAGTTTGGCTACACGCCATGATTGGAAGATGTCTGTATAAACTTCATCAGAGCCAGGCTAACCATGAGCTCGGCAAAGCACTGGCGCTTCCCGGCCGCGACAACGAAGAGAATTATGATCGCTTTCTTACGTTTATTCATCAGCTTCGCCTGAATGAGTTAGAAAACATTACATATCAATATCTGATCAATCAAAATGAATCGTTTTTCGGGGATGAGGATCTTTTATATACAGCGTGGCTGGTGACCCATTTGAAAGTCAGCAAGCTTTCCCCTCAAGCTGTAAAAGATGATTATCAGGTAAAATTCCCGGAAGGAAAATATTTAGCAAAAATGAAATAGTATGAAAAGAAACGCTCTTGTTTTGTGTGTTGTTATTCT
>CAZHQP010000297.1:0-3899 GCA_964534735.1 uncultured Roseivirgaceae bacterium | reverse complement strand
TTGGCCAGCACACATAAGCCTGACCTTCATACATTCTCCATCGGTTTCAAGGATGAAAAGTTCTTTGATGAGACTCATTACGCTAAATTGGTAGCAGATCATTTTAAAACTGACCACACAGTTTTTTCGCTAACCAATGATAATTTGTATGAGCATGTTCACAGCATTCTGAACTATCTGGATGAGCCTTTTGCCGATTCATCCGCTATAAACGTCTATATCCTCAGCAAGCAAACCCGAAAGCACGCCACTGTTGCCTTGTCAGGTGACGGTGCCGATGAATTATTAGCAGGTTATAACAAGCACGCAGCTTTTCATCGGTCGTTTCATCCGGGTTTAAAAGAGAAAGCGGTTAGCGCACTCAATCCACTTTGGAGAATGATTCCGCAATCGCGAAGCAATGCGTTGGCAAATAAGGCCCGGCAGTTAAACCGATTCGCAGAAGGTATGAAGCTTTCAACGAAAGAACGCTACTGGCGTTGGGCTTCTTTTGCGGATGAAACGGATAGTAAGAACTTATTGAGTTCAGATTCTCAGTCTAGAATTTCTGAACAGCATTATAAGGAAGCTAAAGCTGAAATCTTAAAAGATATAAGCTCAAGCGGAAATATCAACGATGTTTTACGCACCGATACGAAACTTGTTCTGCCGAATGACATGCTCACGAAAGTTGACCTGATGAGTATGGCCAATGGCTTAGAGGTACGCACCCCCTTCCTGGATTTTGAAGTTGTAAATTTTATCTTTTCGCTGCCCGAAGATTTCAAGATCAATTCAAATATTAGAAAAAGAATTCTTCAGGATGCGTTCCGCGACATTCTGCCTGCTGAGCTTTATAAGCGGCCAAAGAAAGGCTTTGAGGTGCCGTTGCTGAAGTGGTTTCGGAAGGAAATGAAATCCATGATTGTGGATGATCTGCTCTCCAAAAAGCTGATCGAAGAACAAGGGATTTTCAACTATGCTGAAATCGAGAAATTAAAAGTTCAGTTGTTTTCATCCAATCCCGGTGATGTACACGCGCGAATCTGGGGATTGATCGTTTTTCAGTTTTGGTGGAAGAAGTACATAGGTAAATAATTTGTGAAGCTATACATTAAAAATATGGTGTGCGACCGATGCACGATGGCGGTCAGACGTGAGCTTGATAAAAGTAAAATCGCTTACAGTGCAATCGAATTGGGCGAAGTTGAGCTCACAAAAGATATTTCCGAAAGAAAACTTCAGAAGTTCTCATACCAACTTTCTTTATTAGGATTTGAGCTCATCGAAGACAAAAAAAGCCCGGATCATTTCCAAAATAAAAAGCTCTGTGATTGAGCTCATCCGGAATTCAACTGACCTTCAAAAAATAAAACTCTCATCTTTTATCAGCGATAAGCTGAATAAAGATTACGATTCCATCAGCAGTATATTCTCGGATGTGGAAGGCATTACGCTTGAAAAATATTTCATCCAGCAAAAGATTGAACGCGTCAAAGAACTGCTGGTGTACGATGAGCTTACCTTAAGCCAGATTGCTTCTGAATTAGGCTACAGCAGTGTAAATCATCTTTCCGCACAGTTCAAAAAAGTTACCGGGCTTACACCTACACACTTCAAAAAGATCGGAGCTCAAAAAAGAAAGTCTCTTGACCGGATATAACAATCTCCGGTAATTTTGTAAACCCATTACAACTCGGGCTCCGTATCTTTACATAATTATTGAAAATCATGAAACACACATATACCGTTACCGGAATGACTTGCAATGGCTGCGTAGCCGGAGTAAAAAGCAAGCTCTTAATGCATCCGGACGTTTTAGCGGCTGAAGTAAATTTGCCGGATCAGGCGGTGATCGAAATGAGCAGACACATCAGCACAGTTGATCTGCAAAATGCTATTGGCAACACTAAATACACCATTTCAGAAAAACCTCACGCAACCGATCACCAAATGTCAGATTCGGTTGCCCCAAGTTGGCTGGAGACATACAAACCGATCTTACTCATCTTCGCCTTCATTATGGTGGTGTCAATTATTGTTTCCTGGCACCATGAAACAATTCATGGCATGCAATTCATGAATGTGTTCATGGCCGGGTTCTTCCTGGTGTTTTCGTTCTTCAAGTTTCTCGACCTGAAAGGATTTGCCAGCAGTTATGCCATGTACGATATTGTGGCCCGGAAAATTCCTGCCTATGGATTCGTTTATCCGTTTCTTGAACTAACACTCGGGATTGCTTACCTCACACAGTTCAATCCGGTAATTACGAACTGGGCAACACTGATCATTATGGGCGTGAGCAGCATCGGAGTTATTGAAAGCGTGCTGAACAAAAAGAAAATCCGGTGTGCATGTTTGGGTGCAGTTTTCAATCTGCCGATGAGTACCGTAACCATTATCGAGGATATGTTAATGGTAGTAATGGCAGCGCTGATGCTGGTGTTGTAAGCTATTCTTTATACACAACCCCATCTTTCATAACAAAGCTCACGCTGGTCATAACCCCAATATTTTTTAACGGATTGTCATCCACGGCAATAAGGTCGGCAAGTTTACCGGCTTCTACCGTTCCGATTTTATCGCTCATGCCCAAAATTCCTGCAGGAACAACCGTAGCTGCCTTGATTGCTTCCATCGCAGGCATGCCAGCCTCAACCATGTAAATAAATTCCTTTCCGTTCTCACCGTGTGGAAATACACCTGCATCGGTTCCGAACGCAATCTTAACGCCACGCTTGTATGCCTCACCAAATGTCTTCTGAATCTGCGGACCGATTTCCAGTGCTTTGGGAACAACCAGGGGATGGTAGTAACCCGGCTCTTTTGCCTTCTCGGCAACAAATTTTCCTGCGGTGATCGTGGGAACGTAATACGTTCCTTTTTGCTTCATTAAGTCCATCACCTCCGGGGTCATTTTTGTTCCGTGTTCAATTGTGGTGATGCCTGCCAGTACAGCTCGCTTCATACCTTCTGCTCCGTGAGCATGTGCTGCCGTGTGCATTCCATAATCCTTAGCTGTTTCGATAATCGCCTTCAGTTCTTCGTCTGTAAACTGCGGACCGGAACCATCTTTGGCAATGCTTAACACACCACCTGTTGCCGTGATTTTGATCATATCCACCCCGTCTTTGTAGCGCTGACGCACTGCCTGCCGGGCTTCTTCGGGCGAATTGATCACACCTTCCTTCGGGCCCGGATCGCCCATCAAATCTTTCCGGTATCCGTTTGTCGGATCGGCATGCCCACCCGTTGTTGCAATTGACTTTCCTGCAGTCACTACTCGTGGCCCCACAACCAACCCCTGATTGATAGCATTTCGAAGTGATATATTGACTCCACTCCCACCCAGGTCGCGCACCGTAGTGAATCCGGCCATCAATGTTCGTTTGGCAAACACGGTTGAGCGAAATGCCACATCTGCTTCGTTTGAAGTAAAGCGCTGCAGGTTCTGATCTTTGTTTGTTTCACTCTCCAGATGAACATGCATATCAATCAGCCCCGGCAGGATGGTCTTTTTACTCAGATCCAGAAGTTTGTCGCCGGCTGCAGGTGCTGTAAAACCTTTCTGCACCGAAACAATTTTATTGCCTTCAATAACAACCGTCATCTGTACCTGGACCTCGTTCGACTTTCCGTCAATCAGGTTACCGCAATGAATAACCGTTTTTTGCGCATACGCGGAAACAGCTGCAATCGCACAGAGCATTGCCGCGAGGGTTTTTAATTTCATACCAGGGAAGATTATTTGTTCAAATATTTTTCGGTGAGCTTTCTCAGATTTTGCATCTCGCCTTTTTCCATAAACGACCGCACATGCAGCATCAGCTCAAACATTACTTCTTCATCATACCCCAACCTGGATGCAATTTTTTGAGCAGTACTTGATTTCATCCTGGTATAAGCGTTCATCAACTTTC
>CAZHQP010000296.1:0-3910 GCA_964534735.1 uncultured Roseivirgaceae bacterium | reverse complement strand
CGACAACGTGAGCTTCGCCAATCGCATCTACTCGTGTCCGGTTAACTTTCGGAAGTGTGAATGTACCGGACTTTACGTTTGTATAGGAAAGGATCTCGAAAAAGGTATTCTCCGTATCAGCCGAATAACCAACTTTATGGAGTGTAAACGTTGTACCCTTAAATCCTTCGGGTCGGGCAAATACAAGATCAGTTCCTTCATTCGCACGCTGCGCATCGCCAAGCTGAGCGCCTTCATCGTCTGTCAGGAAAATCCAGGTGTGATAGTTGGCTGAAAGAGAAGTTTCAGGGACTACAATGGTTGCCAGTGCATTACTGTTATTGTCGTCATCACTGCAGGAAGAGATCAATGAAAAAACTATCAGCAGCAGGCCAGCGTTGCGAAACGTGAAAGGTTGGGGGTTCATAGTTTTGGGGTCTATGTAAAAATAGAAATAATTGCAGCACGAATTACTCGTGGTAAATTCAATTATTTCTCAACAAAAAAGCCTGACGCTTTCACATCAGGCTTTGTTCAGTAAGAAGTGTGATCCTATTTCACACCTCCATGCATAACCGGTGCCGGAATGCGAGCCGGTACGAGGCTACGCACGTCCTGCACTTTTCCTCTGAAGTACAGTTTGCCCTCAATGTCATCATCCGTATCGTCAGAACTGTATTCAAGGGGTCCGTTATACATGATCGTCATCCTTTCTCCGTCATCAAATCCCCCGGAAAGCTGGATTGATTCTTCGCCCCCGGCACTTTCAGGCGTAAAGTAATACGCGTTGTTGGAGTCGAAACTTATCCAGCTGATATTGGATGTTTCAGCCGCTTCGCTGAAACTTTCGTACAGCGGATAGTTACCCCTGGTCAACTCATTTTCCGCTGGAGCACCCAACTGAATGGCGATTACATAGGTAGCATCGATATAGTCACCTACATCCCATGCATCACCACCATCGTACGTACCATCTGTGATAAAATATTCGCGGTACATGTGTCCATACCCGTCATTGTTATCTTCATATGCCAAATACAGGTTCGCATCTTTTAGTGAAACCGGATCGCCCAAAAAGGCAAACTGGCTTTTCGGAGTTGCTTTTTCATCGTCTCCGCAGGCGCTTAACAGGAGCATAGTTATGGCAAGCATGCCTCCCAACATTTTTCTCAAATTCATAATTGATTTTAATGGTTTGTTTAATTGCATGCAATATACCTATTGCAGCAGAAAGGTGCCCTGATAAAATCACGTTGAGTGTTACCCTGGCTGAAGCAGCCGATGTTTAAATCACCCGGAGTTGATTGCTCCGTATAATTTTCCATCCATTCACGCCATCGTGCGGAGTTACGCCATAGAATTGCCCGCTGTTGCCTGCAATAAGGTATGCGGACGGAGCAGGCGGGCGGGAGGAAGATTAACCATTACAGGCTTCTGCTGTAACACGTTAATGCCTTTGCACCCTGAGATCTGATCAAAAAATTAAAAAGCCTGACGCTTTCACATCAGGCTTTTGTTCAGTAAGAGTTGTGATCCTATTTCACACCTCCATGCATAACCGGTGCGGGTTTGCGCACAGGAGCCGGAGTGCGCATATCCTGAACCTCGCCTTTGAAGTAAAGCTTTCCGCTAACTTCATCATCGGTTTCATCTTCACTGTACTCCAGCGAACCGTTGTATGAAATAGTCATCATGTCGCCATCATCAAAGCCTCCTGAAAGCTTGATTGATTCTTCACCCATGGCATCATTTGGGGTTTCATAATATTCATCCACCGTGTCAAAGCTGATCCAGCTGATCTTCGAAGTCTCCGGAGCATCGCTGAAGCTTGCATACAACGGGTAGCTGCCTTTCGACAGTTCGTCATCCATCGGGCCGCCTACCTGTAACGCGATCACATAGGTTGCATCCAGGTAATCCCCGAGGTCCCAGCCATCCCCGCCATCGTAGGTTCCGTCTGTAATAAAATACTCGCGGTACATGTGGCCGTTTCCGGCATCATCATCTTCATATAACAGGTAGATGTTTGCATCTTTCAGCGAAGTTGCATCGCCTACAAAGTCGAACTGACTTTTCGGAGTTACCTTGTCGTCATCACCACAGGCGCTCAACAGCAACAGTACAATTGCCAAAGCGCTCCCTAACATTTTTCTTGGATTCATAAATTGGTTTTAATTGGTTTGTTTATTCGTATCAAGATACCGGTTGTGATAGAAAGGTAAGTTGATCAACACCGCTTTGAGAGATGAACGGCTGAAGGGGTCGATGAAAAGCAGAGGCTCTAATTATACTTAATTGTATAGGAGTAACTCCTATTGAATGGAGTGAATTTTACCGATGCAGAAATTCAAGCACCTGTGTTGACACGACCAGGCAAAACATGTATGTTCGCTACAGCTTGCGGAACACTCACCTCACGTCTGCCGAATAGGCTCTCTCTATCCTTCGCCAATCCTGCGTTCATCCTTCGTTGCAACGGGCAGGCAAAGCCGGGGCATCTTCGGGGTATCTCCTATGCATAGCCTATGCATCGTCACAGATACGTCTATGTAACGCCTATGCGGCAACTGAAGCAAAGTTCTTTTTACTATCGTCATGCTGAGGCACCAGCCGAAGCATCCCCTTTTTCAGCACCAGCCTTCAGAATCTCATAAACCTTTGATGCCTCGCGGGCGACAGCCTCCTGCTTTTCAGTGATACGCTCCGCATGGCTGTCCATCACCTTTTCATAGAACTCCAGCACCGCATTTTCTTCAATCCTGAGGCCGAGGGCAGCCATAATGGGCTCATCGAGGTGGGGCCGGAAAGGCGTGTAATCAAAGCCCACGTGCAGGAGGCCATTGAAGAATTTGCGGGATTTGAGCTCTTCGGCAATGAGGAAGAGGGTGAGGTTGGGGTGATTTGGTTGAAATAAGTTATCCATATCTCGGAGGTTTAGAAATGATGTAATACGTTGATAAAAGATAACGTATATATACATATAATAACCAAATTAATCAACTATAACTACGTAATAGGTAGCTTTTTAACCCTTTTACGTTACATAATGCCCTAATTCTAAGAGCATATATTTGATGTAATACGGCATTTTATTGCTCTTTAAACTCATCAAAATGGCTAAGAAAGCTATTAACCGCATTAAGATAGTATTGGTTGAACAAGGGAGAACCAACAAGTGGTTGGCGGACAAACTTGATAAAAGTCCTAATACTGTTTCGCGCTGGTGCACAAACGATATGCAGCCGTCATTAGAAATGCTTGTTCAAATCTCGGAGGTATTGAATGTAAATGTAAGGGAGTTGATTGTGGGGAATAGGTGATATTGAGACTTAATGAATCTGCTTAACTATCTTCTCAATGTCAATCTCCTTACTGGTATCACGCTCATCTTTTATTAGATAAGTAGATAAGTCAAATTGTATTTTGTTTACGAAATGGCTTTTATTAAATGCTTTGATAAAGCGATTCCTTTCACTATTAAGATTCTCATCATCCATTTCACTTAAGCTTTTCCCATCCTCTCTTTTTCTCAATTGATTATTATCTGAATCATACAGTAATACAAGTTTGGTGAAAGAGTTGTGATTAGATGAAAGTTCTAAGAATTGCTTTTCCAAATTGAATATCCAATCAGCCTCATATTTTCTATAAATTGGGCTATACACATATTCACCTAGATGTGCTCTATTTAAGATAATATTTCTTGAGTTTGTTGCTACACTTGCAGCCAGGATATCGAACATGTCTTTAAAATGTCGTTTCTGATATGCTTCCTTATCATCTACACTCGGAGGTCCGCTAAATTTTAGAACTTGAGTTTCCGGAGACAATGATCCTCTCAAACTTTGAATAATGGTATCCTTGAGACAATTATCCATCCCTTCAAAAATATATATCATAAATCACGAGTTAGAAGCGATCATTTTTTGTA
>CAZHQP010000295.1:0-3913 GCA_964534735.1 uncultured Roseivirgaceae bacterium | reverse complement strand
ATACGCATCGTAATAACCTGAAGATAAAGCGTATGTTCCGACAATAATCCGTCGTTTAATTTCTTGGTCAAATCCTTCACCGCGACTGCGACAATACAGTTCCTCGAGATTTTTGGGATTTTCGCAACGGTAACCATAACGCACGCCATCATAGCGTGCTAAATTAGAAGAACATTCTGCAGGTGCGATGACGTAATAGGCGGGAACCGCAAGATGTGTATTCGGTAAACTAATTTCTTTTACGGTTGCGCCCAATTTTTTTAATTCGTTGATGGCTTCTTGAATAACAACAGCAACATCATTTTCAAGTCCGCTGGCGAAATGTTCTTTTGCGAAACCCACTGTGAGGCCTGTTAAAGGTTTATTTAAATCAGCCGTATAATCAGGTACATCACGGTTCACACTGGTTGAATCTTTTTCATCGTGACCCGCCATAACATTTAAAAGCAGTGCGGCATCTTCAGCGGTTTGAGCAAAAGGACCACCTTGATCAAGGCTGGAGGCGAAAGCAATCATGCCGAAGCGAGATACTCTTCCGTAAGTTGGTTTGATGCCTGTAATGTTACACATAGACGCAGGTTGACGAATGGAGCCGCCGGTGTCTGTCCCGGTTGCTGCAGGAATTAATCGAGCGGCGACTGCGGCCGCAGATCCTCCCGACGATCCACCAGGAACTCGGGTGAGATCCCAGGGGTTTTTCACTGGGCCGTAAAAACTATTTTCGTTGGATGAACCCATCGCAAATTCATCCATGTTGGTTTTGCCGACCATCACAAGACCAGCGTCTTTAAATTTAGTGGTGACGTTTGCATCGTAAGGGGCGATGAAACTGTCGAGCATTTTGGATCCGCACGATGTTTTAATACCGTCCGTGCAAAAAATATCTTTGTGAGCGTAAGGTACGCCTGTGAGAGGACTGGCTTGACCGCTCGCAATTTTTTTATCGGCCTCTTTGGCCGCGGCTAATGCCGATTCATTGCATACAGTAATAAAGGCATTTAATGTTGGATTATGTTGAGCAATTCGATTCAAATAAAATTGAGTGACCTCGACGCTCGAAACTTTTTTTGCTGTAAGATCATGTGAAAGTTCCGCTAGAGTTTTGTTTTCTAAGCTCATGATAATCCTTAAGAATCTGTGGCTTCAGCAATCCGATCTTCGATCACTTTAGGAACAAGATAAAGTCCAGCTTCAGTGAGCGGTGCACAGCGTTGCATTTTTTCTCGAAGGTTGGGTTCGGTGACGACGTCTTCCCGAAGAGGCTGCGTTATGTCTTGAGGGTGTGCCATGGGTTCGATGCCTGTGGTGTCCACGGCATTCATTTGTTCAACGAGCTCAAGAATTTTAGAGAGATTTTTTACGTGCGCTGGAATTTCATCGGGGGTCAGTGCAATTCGCGCGAGATGCGCAACATTTTTGACATCGGATTCTGTGAGAGCCATGGGCTATTTCCATAGATAAAAAAGTGAGTATAGGGATTTAGGTGAAACAAGGGAAGGGGGCTGGTCTACTTTGAAACAGTCTCATTCTCAGAGGTGAGAAATAAGTTATAGATGTGAAAGCTAGTTTCGATGTTAGATCTGACCCACTGCTTTTCCTCTTCTCTTTATGCTTTTTTTCCGTTAGAGTTTGCACTCAGCCTGGACACCGGGGTTTTACAAAGAGGTATGAAGATGTTGAAAAAATTACGTGGCAGATTCTCAAATGACCTATCCATCGATTTAGGTACCTCCAATACATTAATTTATTTACCTAACGAAGGTATTGTACTCAATGAACCTTCTGTGGTGGCGGTTCGTCGAGGAGATGGTAGCAATGGTTCGGGCAGTGTTGTGGTTGCTGTAGGATTAGAAGCGAAACGCATGTTGGGCAGAACCCCCGGAAATATTACTGCAACGCGTCCTTTAAAAGATGGTGTGATTGCCGATTTTCATATTACAGAGAAGATGTTACAGCACTTTATTAGCAAAGTGCATCAAAATCGCTTTTTAAAACCCAGCCCTCGAGTATTGGTGTGTGTGCCTTGCGGATCTACTCAAGTAGAACGTCGTGCGATTCTTGAATCAGCAATGGGCGCCGGTGCGAGACAATATTTTTTAATTTAATAGCCAATGGCCGCAGCAATTGGTGCTTGATTGCCAGTGGAAGAAGCACGCGGATCGATGGTTGTGGATATCGGCGGTGGTACGACTGAAGTTGCTATCATATCGCTAAGCGGTATTGTGTATTCTGCGTCCGTAAGAATTGGTGGGGATCGATTTGATGAAGCCATCGTAAATTATGTTCGTCGTAATTACGGAACATTAATTGGTGATGCAACCGCAGAACGAATTAAACATGAGTTAGGCGCTGCGTTTCCTAGTACCGAAGTGCGCGAGATTGATGTGCGTGGTCGAAACTTGGCTGAAGGTGTGCCACGAAGTTTCACCTTGAATAGCAACGAAATACTTGAAGCTTTACAAGAACCCTTGTCGGGAATTATTGGTGCAGTGCGCAGTGCTCTTGAGCAATCACCTCCTGAATTAGCCTCGGATATTGCAGAAACGGGTATGGTCTTAACCGGTGGTGGTGCTCTACTGAAAGATCTTGATCGGTTGTTAATGGAAGAAACGGGATTGCCTGTCATCGTCGCTGAAGATCCGCTTACTTGCGTTGCGCGCGGGGGTGGAAGAGCGCTGGAATTAATTGATAAAATGGGCGAAGGATTTCTTGCAAGCGATTGATCTGTAAGATAAAAGGAGTAGCGTCATTAAGGTTTTATTCAAACGTGATTCGCTACTTAGCGTGCGCTTAGTGGCTCTAGTGATAGCCTCATTGGTACTGATGGTAGTTGATCATCAGTACCAATATCTCGCTCAATCTCGATCCGTTTTAACCTCTTTCATTTCACCTATACGAACAATGGTAGATGCTCCAGCCCGTCTTATTAATTGGGTTGGAAATAATTTTTCTGAGCAACAAAATTATGCGGCTGAAAATATTCATTTGAAAACAGAGCAGTTGATTTTACGTGCAAAACTTCAGAAGTTGGGGGCGCTTCGACAGGAGAATGATCAATTACGCGCATTGCTGAGTGCTTCGCAAAAAGTTAGTGGTAAAATGCTGGTCGCTGAATTGTTAGCAGTTGATTTAGCGCCTTTTACTCGGCAGGTAGTTTTAAATAGAGGGCAGAAGGATCATGTCGTAGTGGGCCAGGCGGTATTGGATGCCTACGGAGTTATGGGGCAGGTCATTGAGGTCAATCATGATTCAAGTCGCGTGTTGTTGATTTCAGATTCTCGCAGCGCAGTGCCTGTGCAAAGTACTCGAACGGGTAGTCGGGCAATTGCCGCAGGACAGGGTGTGAGTAATGATTTGCAGTTGTTGTTTGTGCCTGATACGGCGGATTTTCAGGTAGGGGATTCGTTAGAGACATCGGGATTAGGAAATCGGTTTCCTGTTTCTTATCCTGTAGGTGTGGTTTCTGAGGTGGTCCATAGACCAGGGGAGCGTTTTTCGCAGATTACGGTTTATCCGAGTGCTCATTTGGATAGTAGTCGTCAGGTTTTGTTAGTCTGGCCGAGCGGGTAATTTAGTGGGTTATTCAATGATTTTTCGTTCTTGGTTTTTTATTATTTTGTCGATTATCGTTGCGATGATGTTGACGATTTTGCCTTTGCCGTTTTGGGCGGGGTGGGTCCGACCTTTGTGGGTGCCGGCTGTCGTTTTTTATTGGGCTTTGGCATTGCCGGAGCGTTTTAGTATTGGGGCGGCGTGGTGTGTGGGAATTCTATTGGATGTTTTGTTGGGGACATTGTTGGGTGAAAATGCCTTGGGTTTGACAGTGGCCGTTTTTGTGATCAGTAAGTTGTATACGCGCATTAGGTTGTTTCCGATGTGGCAGCAAGTAGGTGTGATTGTTTTGTTGTCGTTG
>CAZHQP010000294.1:1937-3932 GCA_964534735.1 uncultured Roseivirgaceae bacterium | reverse complement strand
TTCAGTAGAAAGTGTGGCGCTGAAGTCAGTGCCAGGGAATAGTGGTGATCCGTGCGTCATAGAACGGACACAAATATAAACGACTTTGTGTGAACTGAAATTTTTTATTTACAAACTTCTAACGGAGTGTCATCTTTCATGTCTCCGAACCAAACTACTCCGTACTCTTTATAAAATCCAATGCCGATCGCATTCCATTTTATTTTTTTCCAGATACCATCGTTGATTATCATCTCATTATGCCCTTTGCTTTGCTTCCAGCCTTCAAGTCCGCTCCCGGCATCAGCGCCCGCGCTGAAGTAATAACTGATCTCGTAGCCATTACTCTCATAGCCAGCAATTTCGCGCGGCTTATTCCACATGCAAGCAGCTTGCTTATGATCCGCGGTATAACAACACGAAGTCCACTTGCCCTTCTTTGACCAGCTGTGAAGATTGCAGCGGGTTTGTGCAGGGTCATGATTCTCAGCGAGATCTTTCGCATGCATGTGCGCTACGTGTGTAAGCTTGGCCGATAATGGAATCTCTTCCAGTCCTTTTGTTTTCCGGTAAGCCATCATCAGTTCGTAGAGCTTTTTTTCTTCCGCGGAAAGACAAACCGTTTCAACCCGGCTATTTTCTCTTGTGGAAGTCGTCACGAGTGTCAAAAACAGCATTAGGATGGTGATTTTCATAGATTTCAATTAATCAAATAACGTTCCGGCATTGTAAATGTGTTCATTTGTACCGCTAATTTTATAATTTCGAGTCCCTGAAATCAGGATAAACAAAACATTGTATGAGCGATCAGAAAATAACCATCAGCAACGGTAAGTTAAATGTACCCGATAATCCAACCATTCCATTCATTGAAGGTGACGGAACAGGGGTAGACATCTGGCCTGCATCGAAGCATGTGTTCGATAAGGCCGTTGAAAAAGCGTATGGCGGCAAGAGAAAAATAAACTGGAAGGAAGTACTCGCTGGTGAAAAAGCATTTAATAAAACCGGTAACTGGATGCCGGAAGAAACGCTCACAGCTTTCAAAGAATATTTAGTCGGTATTAAAGGCCCGTTGACAACGCCTGTAGGCGGAGGCATTCGTTCATTGAATGTGGCATTACGTCAGGATCTTGACCTGTATGCATGCGTTCGTCCGGTGCAGTGGTTTAAAGGTGTACCTTCTCCGGTAAAAGAACCTCAGAAGACTGACATGACCATTTTCCGGGAGAACACAGAAGATATCTACGCAGGTATTGAGTTTGAAATGGGTGGTGACGACAATAAGAAGTTCATGACCTGGTTTAAGGAAAGCTATCCAAAACAATTTAAAAAAATCCGTTTCCCGGAAACATCCGGTATCGGTATTAAACCGGTTTCAAAAGAAGGAACCGAGCGTTTGGTTCGTGCAGCAATTGACTATGCGATCGCGCAAAAGAAACCTAACGTAACACTCGTTCACAAAGGAAACATCATGAAGTTCACCGAAGGTGGCTTCCGTGATTGGGGATATGCACTTGCGAAAAATGAATATGGTGCTGTTGAAATCGATGGGGGTCCGTGGATGGAGATCAACAAGGGCGGACACAAAATTGTAGTTAAGGATTCAATTGCTGATGCATTCCTCCAGCAAATCCTGTTACGTCCGGATGAATATTCAGTAGTTGCTACGCTGAACTTGAATGGCGACTATATCTCTGACGCGCTTGCCGCGATTGTAGGAGGTATCGGTATCGCACCGGGTGGTAACATCAACTACAATACCGGCTTTGCGATTTTCGAAGCAACACACGGAACAGCTCCGAAATACGCGGGTCAGGATAAAGTTAACCCGGGCTCGGTAATTCTTTCCAGTTAATTTTGCGTTTGCCGCCATAGGCTTTTTCAACAGCCTTGTCGAACACGTGCTTGGAAGCGGGCCAGATATCTACGCCTGTGCCATCACCCTCAATGAAAGGAATCGTTGGATTATCGGGTACATTAAGTTTTCCGTTGCTGATGCTTATTTTCTGATCG
>CAZHQP010000294.1:0-1927 GCA_964534735.1 uncultured Roseivirgaceae bacterium | reverse complement strand
GTTACGTACGAGTTCCATCGCCTGATGGAAGGAGCAACGTTGCTGTAGTGCTCTGAGTTTGCAAATGAGGTGGTAAAGAATTTCTAAAGAGAATTAGCTGATACAAATAAGCCCCGGTTTTGGAAAAGATCGGGGCTTTTTACTTTTACCCGCCCATTACTTTTCTTTTGCATGCCCAAAAGAAAAGTAACAAAAGAAAAAGGCACCACGAACGCTGCGCACCTCCGCGCTGCTGGCCGCCTTGCCATCGCGCATCCCCCGGTTTGCGCCACACCGTTCGTGGACGTCCGCCCTGCGACTTTAACAGGCATGTTAGTATTTATGTACTTTTGGTTGATCATCGATATGAAGTATTTCTTACTGCTATTCCTTCTGGTTTTAAGTTTTGCAACTACCGCGCAAACACCGCTGCGATTAGCATCTCCTAACGGAAAAATTATGCTTGAGGTCTCGGTAAAAGACACGCTTCGTTATTCAGTTTCTTTGGAGAATACCGCGTTACTAAGCAATGCATTGGCAGCGATGAAAACCCAATCCGGTGAATGGTTGGGAATAAAAAGCGTCTTAAAAGCTACCCGAAGGCGAAGCGTAAATAAGATCATTGAAAATCCGGTACCGTTCAAAAGAAAATTTATCCCCGATCATTACAATGAGATAACGCTCGAATTTAAAAATCAATTTGAGGTACAGTTTCGCGTGTATGATGAAGGAGTTGCATATCGATTCAAAACATCTAAAAAAGATTCGCTTGTTATATCACAGGAGATTGCCATGTTCAGGTTTACCAATACCGGGACAGTCTATTGGCCGGAAGTTCAAAAACGTGAGGATTGCGATGTCTATCACACCAGCTTTGAAGAGCCGTATAAAATACTTCCGATAAAGGAGATTAGATCTACATCCATGGCGTTCAGCCCGGTGTTGGTCGATGCTGGCAAAGCAAAAATTTTGTTAACCGAGTCTGACCTGCTCGACTATCCCGGAATGTTTTTGAAAGGATCGTCCGCGAAAGCATTAACGGGTGAGTTTGCCGCGTATCCTGAAAAGGAAGTGGTTCAGGGTGGAGAGTTTAAACAATGGGTAGTTAAGTCGCGCAAGCCATACATCGCAAAGACAAACGGAACACGAACGTTTCCGTGGCGGGTAATTGGTATCAGTCAGCAAGACAAATATTTACTGATGAACGACATGGTTTATCGGCTCGCATCACCACCCGTTCAAAGAGACTGGAGTTGGGTAAAGCCCGGCATCAGCACGGAAGAATGGATCAATGGTATAAACCTTCATGGAATTGATTTCAAGGCTGGCTACAACACGGCATCTTATAAATATTACATTGATTTTGCTGCCGATGTTGGTCTTGATTACGTAATGCTGGATGCGGGCTGGTCCGATCCGAATGATTTGTTCAAGATCACACCCGGCATGGATTTGAAGGAAATCGCGGCATATGCTAAGTCCAAAAACATCAGGCTGGTAATGTGGACATTGGCCATGACACTCGATCGGCAGCTGGAAGACGCTCTGAAAATGTTCAGTGAGTTGAATGTCGCGGTCGTGATGACCGACTTTATGGACCGTGACGATCAGAAAATGGTCAACTTTTATTCACGTATCGCGGAGGCTACGGCTCGTTACAAAATGATGACCATGTTTCATGGAGCATTTAAGAGCGCTGGCTTTGAACGCACATGGCCGAATGCGGTAACGCGCGAAGGCGTAATTGGCACAGAGTATAATATCTGGAGCGACAAGGCAAACCCGGAGCATGATCTGTTAATCCCGTTTATCCGAATGGGTTCAGGCGTGATGGATTATGAACCGGGATTGATGAGTAACGCCAACAAAGAAAGCTTTAAATCGTCACGCGATCTTGTTATGTCGCAGGGAACGCGCGCCCATCAGCTTGCCATGTTTATTGTGTACG
>CAZHQP010000293.1:0-3956 GCA_964534735.1 uncultured Roseivirgaceae bacterium | reverse complement strand
GCGATGAGGTTGACAGTATCCGGTCTTTTGATCCGGGCTCACAATTGTCGGTAGATACGCTCACACAAATCAGCATCATTCCCAACGTTCAAACCCGGTTGATGCAGGAAGAACGCCAGTCGTTGTTGGAATTTATTTCGCCTTCAACCCGGCTTTGGTTTAAAGACTTTCAGCTTACGCTGGATGTGCTGGAGAAGTCATTCGAAAAAGCCGAGCTTTCTTTTGATAAGATTGTTCAATTAAGCGGGGCGCAGGTTGTTCTCAAACCTGAACAGCTTTTTGAGCTTGCTGATGGATTCGAAAAAAGATCAGCATCATTTCAACGCATTGAGTTCGGAAGTCGATCTGTATTAAAAGATCCGCTAACATTTGTTCTTCCGTCTGCTGCTCAGCCATCATTCAATAAAAACTTTGAGTTGCTGGCCGGAAATCTACTGGAGCATCAGGCGCAAGGCTATACAAATTTTATTGCGGCAGATGTTGCCAAGCAACAGGACCGTCTCAAAGAAATTTTTGAAGAGATCCATCCTGAGCTTGAGTTTAAACCGCTTGAGTTTGCATTGCGTGAAGGCTATGTCGACCAGGCCTTAAAAATTGTTTGCTATACCGATCACCAGATTTTCGAGCGTTTTCACCGGTATCGCTCAAAAGAAAAATTCTCCAAGTCAAAAGCGATAACCCTGCGCGAGCTGCACATGCTTCAGCCGGGAGATTTTGTTACACATATCGATTACGGTATCGGTAAGTTTGCCGGTCTCGAAAAAAAAGAGGTAAACGGTCACGAACAGGAATCAATCCGGCTAGTATACAAAGACAATGATTTGCTCTACGTAAGCATTCATGCGCTTCATAAAATTTCAAAATATTCCGGTAAAGACGGAACGCCTCCGCAGATCAGTAAGCTTGGTTCGCAGGAATGGGAGTCAAAAAAAGCAAAAGTTAAAGGCAAGGTTAAAGACATTGCTAAAGAATTGATTAGTCTTTATGCAAAACGAAAAACCGCTCCGGGCTTTGCTTTCACTACCGATAGTTACTTGCAAGCGGAACTGGAATCTTCTTTTATTTATGAAGATACGCCCGACCAGGCCCGCGCAACGGAAGATGTAAAGCGCGATATGCAGCAACCGCATCCGATGGATCGGCTGGTGTGCGGAGATGTGGGTTTTGGTAAAACTGAAGTGGCTATCCGGGCTGCCTTTAAAGCCACAACCGATGGAAAACAGGTTGCTGTGCTGGTTCCAACAACAATTTTAGCGATGCAGCACCATCGTACGTTCAAAGAAAGGTTAAGTAATCTTCCTGTTCGTGTTGAGTACATTTCACGTTTTCGTACGGCCAACGAAATCAAAAAGATCCTGGCTGAAGTAAAAGAAGGCAAGATTGATATTTTGGTTGGAACCCATAAAATAGTCAGCAAGGATGTGGAGTTCAAAGACCTCGGCTTATTAATTGTTGATGAAGAACAGAAGTTTGGTGTTAAAGTAAAAGACCGGCTGAAAGAATTAAAAGTTAACGTTGATGTCTTAACATTAACCGCAACGCCTATTCCGCGTACACTGCATTTTTCATTAATGGGAGCGCGTGACTTAAGCATTATCTCAACACCTCCGCCAAACCGGCAGCCGGTTACTACCGAGCTTCACACGTTCGATCAAAAAGTTATCCGCGATGCCGTAAGCTATGAGCTGCGCAGGGGCGGCCAGGTCTTCTTCGTTCATAACCGTGTAAGCGATATTGATTCAATCGCCAACACAATCTTCAAGCTTGTGCCCGATGCAAAAATCGGAATCGCGCACGGCCAGATGGAGGGCGACAAACTTGAAAAGGCAATGATGAAGTTCATCGATGCAGAATATGATGTACTGGTTTCAACGAACATTATTGAATCGGGCCTTGATATTCCTAACGCCAACACCATCATTATTAACCAGGCGCACATGTTTGGCTTGTCTGATTTGCACCAGATGCGCGGTCGCGTTGGGCGTTCAAACAAAAAGGCATTCTGTTATTTACTTACTCCGCCTGCATCACTGCTCACATCCGATTCAAGAAAACGTTTAGCGGCTTTAGAAGAGTTTTCTGATTTGGGTGACGGCTTTAAAGTTGCCATGCGAGATTTAGATATTCGCGGTGCCGGAAATTTATTGGGTGGCGAACAGAGTGGTTTTATTAACGACCTGGGTTTCGAAACATATCATAAAATTCTGGACGACACGATTCAGGAATTAAAAGAAACTGATTTTAAAGAACTATTTGCTGTTGAGCTTGCCGAGAAAGCAAAGATCATTGTTCAGGATTGTGTAATTGAAACCGACCTGGAAATTCTGATCCCGGAAACATATGTAAACAATACAAGTGAGCGGCTTCAGCTTTATGCAAGATTAGACAACATCAAAGATGAAGAACAGCTCAAAAAATTTAATACTGAGTTAGGTGATCGCTTTGGTGAAATTCCTCCGGCTGTTAATGAACTGATAAACTCGGTTCGATTACGCTGGCTGGGTGAGGAGCTTGGATTTGAAAAGATCAGCTTAAAAAATGAAAGGCTTCGCGGATTTTTCGTAGCCGATAAAGATTCTTATTTCAACTCAGAGATTTTTGGAAAGATCTTAAAGTTCATACAAGCCAATCCGAAACGCTGTAAAATAAAAGACCAGGCAGGCAAGCCCATGGTCGCGATTGAAGACGTTCTGTCTGTTGATGCTGCCATCGAATTACTCGATCAAATGATCGGGCGTTTATCCAGGTCCGACAAGGATATCACATCCAAATAAGGCTCCAGTCCTGTCTGTTGTTCAAAAGCATTTATCATCAGCACCTTCTGGTACTTCGATGAATAATAAACCTCAATGAAAAAATTGTCGGTGTTGTAAAGGAATACTTTGCACTCCCCTAAAAACCGGTGTGCGAGATACTGTCCGAAATAGGTTACCACATCACATTTCTTCTCAAATGGCATCACCCTAAACTCACTGATATTAATCATACTACGCTGTTTTCCCCACCTGCTTAAATCCTGTGCCAACCTTCTCAACAGTGAAATTTGAACGTTAACCGCTGTTTTTGCAGGCTCATCGGCTTAATCATTCTTAATTTGGGACGCGTCAGTCTCAAAACAATACTTGATACCGGTTGCCGTTTAATAAAAGCGTTTATACCAGAGATTTATCATTTAACGCCTACTGCTTGGAAAACATATATTTATCTCTCTATATTAGCATTTGTTTTAAACTTAAAACCCAAATGAAGACTTCCTTCAGACTTCTTTTTATCTTAACCGTCAGCTCTGCAATCCTCTCAGGATGTGCGCTTTTTGGAGGCGGTGGTGGCAAACCCACATCTACAAATCCGGGCCAAATGAGTACTGCCACAGGATTAGCGTACAACGATGAAGACGCTGGCAGCTACCCGGTAAGCGATTACCAGGGTCAACCTGACGCTCCTAACATGATTTTCATTGAAGGCGGTCGTGCCGTTATGGGTTCTTTTGAAGAAGATGTGATGTCGTACCGTGATAACATCGAAAGAACCGTTTCTGTGGCTTCTTTCTTCATGGACGAAACTGAAATTGCTAACATCCACTGGTTAGAATACATGTGGTATTTGGGTAAAGATTCTACTCAGGAAGTTCTGGCTGCTGCAAAACCTGACACTACCGTTTGGGTTGGAAAGCTTGCTTTCAACGATCCATATGTTGAGCACTACTTAAGATATCCTGGCTTCCGTTACTTCCCGGTTGTGGGCGTAACCTGGACTCAGGCAAGTGAATATGCAGTATGGAGAACCCGCGCTGTAAACATTGCATTGGCTAAAGATGCCGGTGAAGAATATGCAGAAACTGACGGCCGTATTCCATTGGAATCAGGTATCGTTGTTCCGGCCTACCGCCTGCCTACAGAAGCTGAGTGGGAGTATGCTGCGCAAGCGATGATCGGAACGCAATGGCTTGATGAAAT
>CAZHQP010000292.1:0-3962 GCA_964534735.1 uncultured Roseivirgaceae bacterium | reverse complement strand
TTGTTTTCCCGTTCCGGAAACGGTTTGCTAACCAGAATGATTTTTACTTCCGGCTGGGTGAAGTAACCGCTATCCATCCAGCTGATAATTGTATCGAAACCTCTATCGGAAGTGTAAAGTATGATTATCTCGTACTTGCGAATGGCGCAACAACAAACTTCTACGGTATGAAAGATCTGGAAGAAAATGCACTTCCGTTGAAAAGCATTATTGATGCGATCAAGCTGCGTAACAAAATCATCCGCAATTTTGAAACTGCATTGTTAACAGATGATCAGGAATTAATGAACAGCCTGATGGATTTTGTAATTGTAGGCGGTGGGCCAACGGGCGTTGAACTTGCCGGTGCGTTATCAGAATTAAAACGTCATGTTTTCCCGCGCGATTACAAAGAGCTTGACATGAGCAGAATGGATATTCATTTGGTAGAGTCAGGAGAACGTTTGTTGGGAGGAATGTCACCTGTTGCGTCACAGAAAGCATTGGAATATTTGGAGAAAATGGGTGTTCAGGTCCACCTGAAAAAAGCGGTGAAGTCGTATAACGGTAACGAAGCCTTACTAAGTACGGGTGAAAAACTTACCAGCAAAACGATGGTTTGGGCTGCAGGTGTAAAAGGTCAGCCGCTCACCGGCCTAAGTTCTGACGTAATCGGGCGTGGAGCACGGATCAAAGTAGATGAGTTTAACCGTGTAAAAGGCTATGAAAATATCTTTGCGATCGGTGATGCAGCTATCATGGAGGGTGGCGATCCAAAATTTCCGAACGGCCACCCGATGATGTCACCACCGGCTATGCAGCAAGGGCAATTGTTAGCTGAAAATATTAAGCGGCTCCGGGAGAAAAAACCGATGAAACCTTTCCGGTACAACGATAAAGGCTCGATGGCAACCGTGGGCCGGAACAAAGCGGTTGTTGACCTGAATGTTTTTAAAGGTCAGTTCAGAACGCAAGGTTTGATTGCGTGGTTCCTCTGGATGTTCGTCCACCTGATCTCGCTGATTGGTTTCCGGAACAAGTTTTTTGTTTTCTTCAGCTGGATCTGGAGCTACTTCTCGTACGATAAAAGCAACCGCCTGATCATCAGTCGTAATAAAGAAGGAGTCAGCTAAACCAAGCGTGAAAGAATTTAGTACCTTCACGCCTTCTTCATGAAAAACGGGGAAAGATACTTAAAGTACCACACGCCATTATCGGCTGCCGGTGTATTGATCGCACTGGGGATCATCTTCGGAGATATTGGTACCTCCCCGCTTTACGTTTTCAAAGCCATTGTTGACGAAGAGATTATCAGCAAAGAGCTGGTCCTTGGCGGACTGTCGTGCATTATCTGGACACTCACACTTATCACCACGGTTAAATATGTGTACCTCGCGCTCAATGCCGACAACAAAGGTGAAGGTGGTATTTTTGCTTTGTATGCTTTAGTTCGAAGGTATAAGGCACAGTGGGTAATCTATCCGGCCATCATTGGTTGCGCAACTCTCATCTCGGATGGGTTTCTTACCCCCGCAATCAGTGTTTCCTCGGCCATTGAGGGTTTACGAATTTACAGCCCTGATATTCCAACCGTATACATTGTTGTCGCGATCTTAATTGCGTTGTTCGTATTCCAGCAATTCGGGACCGGCACCGTGGGGAAAACCTTCGGCCCGATCATGTTTGTCTGGTTTAGTGTGATTGGAATACTCGGGCTGCTTCAGCTTCTTAAAAACCCGGAAGTGCTGGAGGCGGTTAACCCGATGTATGCCATCAATCTCTTACTGAAATATCCTGGCGGCTTCTGGATCCTTGGTGCAGTATTTTTATGTACTACAGGTGCTGAAGCACTATACTCTGACCTTGGACATTGCGGAAAGAAAAACATTCGTGTAAGCTGGGGCTTTGTTAAAATTTGTTTGCTGTTAAACTACTCCGGACAAGCCGCATGGCTGCTTACACAGGAAGGCACCATGCTGAACAGCCAGATTCCTTTTTACGGTTTGATGCCCGAATGGTTCCTGCCGTTTGGTATTGGTCTTGCGACACTTGCAGCAATCACAGCCAGCCAGGCGTTGATCTCCGGAACATTCACATTGGTAAACGAAGCGATGAAGCTGAAGCTCTGGCCGATGATGCGTGTTCGGTACCCAAGCCAGCTGAAAGGTCAAGTCTATATTCCCGGAATCAACTGGATCCTGATGGCCGGTTCAATCCTGGTGATTATCATCTTCCAGGAATCATCCGCGATGGAAGGTGCCTACGGGTTGGCGATCACGTTCGATATGCTGATGACAACCTCATTACTTGTTTATTATTTTTCATTGTATAAGAAATCAACTTTCCGGTCACTGGGATTGGCTATTATTTTCTTTTCCCTGGAAGGGATGTTCCTGATTTCGAACCTTAACAAGTTTCCCCATGGCGGATGGTTCTCGTTTACGATCGCTTCGCTTTTATTCTTAATCCTCTTTATTCAATTACGCGCGCGGATGCTTCGAACACGGCATACCGAGTTTGTCGACCTGAAGCATTACGAAGAAATGATCAAGGACCTGCAGGCCGATACCACAGTTCCAAAAGAAGCAACCAACCTGGTATATCTTGCGGTAGCCGATAGTAAAAAATACATCGACTCGAACATTATTTATTCAATCTTCCGGAAACGACCAAAGCGCGCAGATGTTTACTGGTTTCTGCATGTCGATACAGTAGACAGTCCGTTTACGAGCAAGTATTCTGTTGAGACCATCATTCCACGCAAGTGCTTTTTCGTGAGGATCAAGCTTGGATTTAAATCGGATCACCGGCTTAATTTGCTTTTCAATAAGATCATACATGAAATGGCTGATACAGCTGAGATCGATCTGATTAGTCCGTATCCTTCTTTGCATAAGTACAGCATGACGGCCGATTTCAAGTTCATTATTATCCAGTCGTGGGCATCTGTGGACAGTGAGATATCTGCATTCGATCGGTTTATCATCCAGGGATACCGCATCCTTAAAAAATACAGCCTCTCAACTGAAGCGCATTACGGCATCGAAGCTTCAAACCTGGAGATCGAAAAAGCGCCTATACAAGTTGGGCCTGCCGCAAAAGTTAAGATCAAGCGCGAAGAAGGCGAATAGTTACGCTTCTAAGTTTATCCGATTCCGGACGGTTTCGTTCAGTTACGACCAAATTTCATGGAATAAGTTCCCCTTTTAGGTCAGAAATTGACTTTTTCTACTGGCACCGATATTGAACTTACCGGTTGGATCAATGTAATATCCTGCTACCAAAACTATAGGCTCATGTTCAAAAATTTCCTAACCATTGCCTGGAGAAGCCTGATGCGCAACAAGCTGCACAGCTTCATTAACGTTACCGGTCTTGCCATTGGGGTAAGTGCGTGTATGGTAATTTACCTGATCGTTAGTTTTGAACTGAGCTTCAACAAAGCACATGAAGGATATGACCGGATTTACAGAATTCACTCTTCCTTCCAGGGTGTTTTCTCCGGTATAAACAGAGGAGCGCCTACCGCAACAGGTCCAAAAATCAAGGATGAGTTTAAAGGCATTGAAGCCGTTACCTCATTCCAGGTTTTCAGCAGTAAGGTTGAGATCCCAACCGGAAACGAAAAGAAAAATCTTAACAGGCAGGAGAAAATTGTTCTGGCAGCACCTTCTTTCTTCTCCGTGTTCAAGTCATTCGAATGGATTGCAGGTTCACCGGAGTCACTGACCGAGCCCTTTAAGGTTACCCTGACAGAAAGCCGGGCCCAAATGTATTTCGGTACGAGCGATCCCTCAAAAGTTATTGGCCGGGAGGTCATTTATCGCGATTCATTAAGTACAACCGTAGCTGCAATTATTAAAGACTTGCCTTTCAACACGGATATAGACATCACTGATTTTATCAGTTACAGTACGATTGAGAAGAGTTGGTTAAAAAACAATGTCAGGCTTGATGATTGGGGAAGTGTTAACAGCAGCTCA
>CAZHQP010000291.1:0-3975 GCA_964534735.1 uncultured Roseivirgaceae bacterium | reverse complement strand
ATACGGTTTACGTAAGCGCTTTTTGGAAGCGTTTACTGGGCTATTCGGAACAAGGGCTCAGCGACATAAATGTTGATCATTTTATCAATATCGTACATCCCGAGGATGCAATCCGAACAAGAAACCTGATCGAAACTCATTTACGAAATCAGGAACCTTATCAGAATGAGCTTCGGTTGAAGACAAAAGACGAGGGTTACCGGTGGTTCCTCGATAGCGGGAGCATTAAAGTGGACGATCTGGGCAAGGCCATTATTGTAGTCGGTTCTATTATTGACATTGAAGAAAGGAAAAAAGCTGAGGAAGAAATTCTTTCGAAGAATGTACAGCTCGCAAAGACCAATGAGGAACTTGATCGATTTGTGTACAGTGCTTCGCATGATATGCGGGCCCCGCTAAGCTCATTGCTCGGGCTGATCAACATATCCGAAAAAACTGACAATGTAGGCGAGTTACATACGTATTTACAGATGATGAAGGGCCGAATTAAAACCATGGAGGGATTTATCAAGGAAGTTACCGATTATTCACGCAACACCCGTCTTGATCTTGTTCTTGAGAAAGCCGATCTGGAAGAGATTATCCGCAGTGTAACCGACAATCTTTCTGATATGGCCGCTGGAAAAGTGAGAATAGAAATCGATTTGCCGGAAAAGATTGTTTTGCTTACCGATGCAAACCGGCTTCGTGTTATTTTAAATAACCTGATCTCAAATGCGTATAAGTATCATCAGCTGGACCAACCGGATCCATATATTTCCTTTAATGCCAAAAGAAATAACAATCGCGTGGTGATTAAGGTAAAAGACAACGGTTCAGGCATTGATCCGGATTATCACCACAAAATATTTGATATGTTTTTCCGGGCCTCTACCAAATCCGAGGGTTCAGGTCTCGGGCTTTACATCGTTAAAGAAACAATTCAAAAGCTGGGCGGCACAATCTGGGTTGACTCGACACCGGGCGAAGGATCAACGTTTACGTTTGCCGTTCCTGCCTAGCACTTCTATAATATAATACGCTTGAATTTTCTTCACGCAGGATTTCCCGTGCAGCCCGTTGAATATCTGTCGTTGTTACTGTTGATAGTAAGTCCTTTTCGGTATTAACCAGATTTGTATTGCCTGATAAAGCAGCAAACGCAAGTGCCATCGCCCGATTGATCACTTCAATTTCCCCAAACTCGATTGTGGCTATTGCCTGATTCCTGACTTTATTCAATTCCGCTTCGGTTACTCCTTTTTCAACCACCTCATAAAGTATTGCGTCTACTGCCGCTTCGGCTTCCTCAAGTGATATGCCATCCTTTATCCGGCCACTGATCACAAGTAATCCAGGATCGATCGTTCCCAGCACAAAAGAAGATATTGAAGTGAAGATTTCTTTTTCTTTTACAAGCGTGTGATATAGCCTGCTCGATTGACCACGGCTTAAAACGTCACTTAATAAATCGGCAGCGTAATAATTTCTATCAAATCGGCCACCCATATGATAGGCTTTGTATAACGCGTTAGCCGGGACGTTCTCCTTTACTTCCGATTTTCGCTTCGATTTTTGAACCGGCTCTGCTTCAAGTCTTCTAACAGGTTTTATGCCTGCCGGAATGGGCTCAAACCATTTTTTCGAAAGCTCTTTTACCTGCTCAACCGTTATATTCCCCGCTACAACCAGCACCGCATTACTGGGAACATAATGCTTAAAGAAGAATTTCTTTACATCTTCATCTGTTGCGTTTTCTATGTGACTGATCTCCTTGCCGATTGTCGCCCATTTGTATGAATGCCTGGTATACGCAAGTGGTCGCAGCTTCAGCCAGACATCGCCATAGGGCTGATTGAAATAGCGCTGCTTAAATTCTTCCACCACAACTTTCCGCTGAACATCAAGCACGTTCGGATCAAACGATAGACTCAGCATCCGGTCGCTCTCCAGCCAAAAAGCAGTTTCAATATTCGTTGCAGGAACGGTCAGATAATAGTTGGTAATATCTGTATTCGTAAACGCATTGTTCTCACCCCCCACGATCTGTAACGGCTCATCATAATTCGGAATATTTACCGATCCGCCAAACATCAAATGTTCAAACAAGTGCGCAAAGCCTGTCTTTTCTTCCTGCTCATCGCGCGAGCCTACATCATACAAAATGTTCATTACGGCAATCTGTACTGTCGGATCTTCATGCACAATCACGTGCAGACCGTTTTCAAGCTTAAATTCAGAGAAAGAAATCATTTTATAAATCTGTGGATTTACGTTCACAAGTCAACACCTTATTAAAAAATCGTTGATGATTCGCCCCGCCTTTTTGTCATACCCCTTCTTTTCACCGCTAAAAAGATTGAAAGTTAAATGGCACGAATGTTTCCTTAGAACAAGTATTAAAAACAAAGCAATCATAAAACATTCAATATTATGAAAAACATTCAATCAATTTTAAAGATGAGCGCAATCGCGCTGATCACATCTGCTTTTGCCTTTAGTTGCAGCGATGATGACGATAATAAAAATAATGCCCCCGGATTTACGGGCGAATCCAAAACGTACACACTTATATCAGCCGATGACAGCGATGTTTCCGGAACTGCCCAGTTTAGAGAACGCACTGACGGTTCAATGGTGGTAACAGTTGATCTGGATGGTACAACTTCAGGACAATCATATCCGGTTTTTATCCGGTCAAATGCTTCAAATGAAACAGGCGCCACAATTGTCGAACTTGAACCTGTTAACGGAACAACGGGCACCAGCGCAACCATTCTTGAAGAGCGGGATAACGGAACAACTCTAACGTATGATCAGGTACTTGCCCTGAATGGAACGCTGGTAGTTACGACAAGTGACGAAACGGTTGTTTCTCAGTCTGATATTGGTTCGAATGAACTTACCGCTACATCCAGAACGTATACACTTAACTCTGCAGGAGAAAGTGATGTTGCAGGCACAGTTATTTTTACAAAACGCATGAATGGCAATACAGTAGTTACTACAAACCTGACCGGTACAGAAACCGGTACAAACTATCCGGTTATGATCTATAATAGCTCAGTAGCTACTCCTGGTTCAGCTGCTGTAATGCTAAATAGTGTATCCGGATCAACAGGTTCTACTGCAACCAGTTCAACTAATGTTTCTTCGCAAATCGGAGGAACGGCCATTACTTATGATCAGCTAAATACTTTTAATGGTCATATCGGTGTGGGAACAGCCGGCTCATACATGGCATCTTCAAACATCGGCTCAAACGATTTACCATAAATTTTCAATAAATTTTGTAAAAAAGCCCTGCACGTCAGGGCTTTTTGATTTTATACTGGTTTTAAAAATGGTAGACAAACATCTACCTTCGTGCGGTAAAACACCTGCATGAATTTTAACCGACAAACGTACTCCGATAAGGTTCTTAAGCAACTCTTTGAAGCCATTTTAAAGCCCCGAATGATCGAGGAAAAAATGCTGATCCTGCTTCGTCAAAACAAAATCAGTAAGTGGTTTAGTGGTATTGGACAGGAAGCAATTGCCGTAGGCTTAACCGAAGCGCTGGAAGAAGATGATTATATCTTACCCATGCACCGCAACCTGGGTGTTTTCACATCGCGCAAGATGCCGTTCGATCGCCTATTTGCACAGTGGCAGGGAACTATGATGGGCTACACCAAGGGCCGTGACCGGTCGTTTCACTTCGGAACCAACGAACATCATATTGTTGGAATGATCTCCCACCTCGGACCGCAGAACGGAGTGGCGGATGGAATTGCATTAGCCTCCAACCTTAAAAAAGATGGTAAGGTTACAGCCGTATTTAATGGTGATGGCGGAACAAGTGAAGGTGATTTTCACGAAGCTATAAACGTGGCGGCCGTGTGGGATCTGCCGGTAATTTTTGTGATTGAAAATAATGGTTACGGACTTTCAACACCAAGCCAGGAACAATTCCGCTGCAAAGCTTTTGTTGATAAGGCAATCGGGTACGGCATA
>CAZHQP010000290.1:0-3991 GCA_964534735.1 uncultured Roseivirgaceae bacterium | reverse complement strand
ACGGTTCATCAATTCAAGGATTCGGGTGTTTCCGCTTTGCATCGGCAGGTGAATGCTCTTGCAGATGTTTTCATACTTCGCCATTGTGAATAAAACCTCATCGGTAATATCCTTTGGATGCGAAGTTGAAAAACGTACGCGAAGGTCCGGGTTAACCAATGCAACCATCTCCAGCAGATGTGCGAAGTTCACAACGTTACCAATGCCGTTCTTTTCAAGGCGAGCTTTATTGTTTTCGATTTCACTCCATTTGTATGAGTCAACATTCTGACCGAGTAATGTTACTTCCCGATAACCCTGATCGAACAACGCCTTTGCTTCGGCAACAATCGAGTGCGGGTCGCGACTGCGTTCTCGGCCGCGGGTAAATGGCACCACGCAAAACGAGCACATGTTGTCGCAGCCGCGCATGATCGAAACAAATGCGGTAACACCGTTCGAGTTTAAGCGGACAGGATTAATGTCCCCGTAGGTTTCTTCTCTTGATAAAAATGTGTTGATTGCTTTGTCGCCATCATCAACCTGTGCAATAAGCTTGGGCAGATCACGATAGGCATCCGGACCGGCAACCAGGTCAACGATCTTTTCCTCTTCCAGTAATTTGGTTTTAAGTCGTTCAGCCATGCAGCCGAGTATGCCCACTAACAGTTCAGGCTTTCTTCTCTTGAATCCGTTGATGTGATTCAATCGGAAGCGAACGGTTTGCTCAGCCTTTTCACGAATGGAGCACGTGTTTAAAAATATAACATCTGCCTGATTGATATCGGAAGTTGTATCGAACCCGTCATTCTGTAAAATCGATGCAACGATCTCGCTGTCAGAGAAATTCATCTGGCAGCCGTAGCTTTCAATATATAGCTTTCTGTTTTTGCCGGTATTAGAATCTTTTGAGGTTTGGTAAGTTTCGCAAGCCTCAGTTCCGTCCAGAATCCCCAAATCGTCAATTAATTCCTTCATTCTTTTTGATCAGGACGCAAAAATACAAATTTTAGTGTTTTTTTTGTGACATCTTGTCAGTATCAATTTAAGCCGGAATGCCACCTATTATCAAATCCGTAAGAGGCTTTACGCCAACATTTGGAGCCAATTGTTTCTTTGCCGACAACGCTATTATTGTCGGAGAAGTCCGCATGGGCGACAATTGTACTGTCTGGTTTAATGCGGTAGTCAGGGGAGATGTTCATTCGATTACCATCGGCAACAACACGAACATCCAGGATGGTGCGATTATTCACTGCACTTACCAGAAGGCAAAAACTGTTATCGGCAATAATGTATCGATCGCACACAACGCGATTGTTCATGGTTGTACCGTGCACGATAACGTACTTATCGGAATGGGTGCCATTGTGATGGATGATGCCGTGATTGGTGAAAACTCGGTAATTGCTGCTGGCGCTGTTGTATTGGCAGGTACAATTGTAGAATCAGGTAGTATCTATGCAGGTATGCCTGCCAAAAGGGTTAAAAGCATTGGTGATGATATGAAAGAAGTCATCCAGCGCACCGCCCGCAACTACCCAATGTATGCCGAATGGTTCAAAAACAGCTGATTTTGGGTTTGAAACTGTTTAGGGACTCATCCGGGCTTTTACAGAGAGTATCTGCGTTTTATCCCCTTATGATTGCCAATTTTTTAACATAACTTCTTATATTCAGGAACAATCTGACGCCACATGGAAACACTAATCAACAAAGGATATAATCCTGAAGTAATACAGGATTACCGGAAGCGAATACAAGCCACCGGTCAGACTTTTCTGGTAGAAGAGGATGATGAAGATAATAATGACGAGTATCTCCACTTTTACTTTATCGGAAAAGATGATAACGGGTCAGAAGTTATTTACGATGCTGTGATGTATACACTTCGCATGCAGCACGAAAGTGAATTGTTTGAGATTGCTGAGCATCGTGCGGCCAACCATTTCCCGGATTATAAAAAGATCGCTTACGAAGAAGATGAAAACGGAGATTTGGCAGCACTGGATAGCCGGGAAGAGGAAATTGGTTTATACATGGCAGAAATAATTATGAACCTGGAGGAAGAAGAGGCTGTAAAAGTTCAGGAGCATGTGGACATGGATAACCATGTTGATTTCGGGATCGCACTGGATATCGGGCTTCACATTGATACCATTACTCCCGAAATTGTTGAGAAATTCATCAACGATTTCAATTCAGATAATCTTCAGTTGGATAATACGCTTTACTCATTCCAGACCGCAGAGGAGGAAGAGGAAGCATAGATTTCAGGGACCTACCCAATTCTAGAGCATGATGCATAATTAGGGCGTATTACTATATTTGTAGCCTTAATTAACAACTGACCCTGGAAATGAAGAATTTGTCGCTCATCCTTAACGCTGTGCTGCTTGTAGCAGTTGCGGTTCTATTCTATCTGCATTTTTCATCAGCGAGCCCGAAAAAGGTTAGCGTTTCCGAAAATGCTCCCTCTGGAGACTTAACGTTGGCGTTTGTAAATGCGGATTCACTGATTGAACAATATGCTTTTATTGATGATCGCAAGGCAATTCTTGAAGCAAAAAGCAAAAAGCTTGGATCTGATTTTAATAACCGCGCTCAATCGCTTCAAAACGAAATTGCTGCGTATCAGCGTAACCAGTCAAGCATGACCATCGGTCAGGCAAAAGTTCAGGAAGAAGATCTGGGCAAGAAGCAGCAAAACCTCCAGCTTTTTGAACAACGAATAAACCAGGATTTAATGGCCGATCAGCAAAAGCTGATGAAGGAGTTGTATGATCGCCTTCAGGCCTTCCTGAAAGTATACTGTGAAGAGAACAATGTTCAGATGGTGGTTAAGTACGACCTGAGCAGCGATGTAATGTATGGCAAGCCAGCGCTTGATATAACCGAAGCGGTTGTAGCAGGTTTGAATAGCGAGTATGCTGCCGAGAAAGAAGGCAAGAAGACAAAAGCGGATACTACCAAGACAAAGTAATTTACTTGTTAAGATTTATGAAACGGCTCTGATTCAGAGCCGTTTTTTTATGTCTATATTTGTTTGCTATGGCAGGCGTCCCGGAATTCCTTAAACTCAAAACCGTACAACAGAAACAGGTTGCCCTGATGCTTACCATCGGGTTCTTTATGGGGGTGTTTATGGCAACCTACCAGGTTACTGCCGATTCAATCTTCCTGAATAAGCTTGGCCAGTACCTGGATAAAGCTTTCCTCGCAGCCGGAATCTTAGGTATACTTTCAACAGCGTTATTCTCTTATTTTCAGTCAGTTATACGATTTTCGATACTCACACAAGTCAGTGTGGCACTCATACTTCTGTTTACTGTTGCCGTTTATTTCCTGCTCCATTTTGGAAATCCTGCCTGGCATAACGTTGTTATTTTCACCATGTATTGCGGCTCCGGGCCGATGATCGCGATCCTGTTGTTATCCTATTGGGGCACATTCGGGCGTTTGTTCAACTTCCGCCAGACAAAAAGCATTATCGGATGGATTGATACGGGTCAGCTCGTGGCCGCCATTATCGCATCATTTGTTATTCCGCTAACGGCCCGGCTGGTCCCCGACACCACTGATTATCTTTTAATATGTACAATCAGTATGGGGATTGTAGGAGGGTTGCTTTTTGTCATTGCAACCCGGTTCAGTCTGTCCAAAAACGATCCTTCCGAATTCGATGAAAACGTTAAGAAGGAGACGAGTATAACCCGCATGTTCTCAGACAAGTACATCATGATTATGTCGCTCATGCTGTTGGTGTCTATGACGGCTTTTGTATTGAACCAGTACCAGTTTCAGCAGATGGTTCAGGTTCAGTATCCCGATCAGCGCGAGCTGACAAACTTCAATGCGTTCTTCATGGGAGCGGTGTATGTGCTGAGTTTGGTGATGCAGACATTTATCAACAACCGGATTATCGGTACGTATGGCTTGCGCATCTCACTGTTGATTTTGCCGTTCGTTTTGGCTGTATTCTCAGTAGGATCCGTAATTGCCGGGTATGTTT
>CAZHQP010000289.1:0-4002 GCA_964534735.1 uncultured Roseivirgaceae bacterium | reverse complement strand
AATGTCTTTATGAGTGGACATTCGCTCGCGGCTGATAACAATAAAAAACTCTTAGTTATTACACAACCCCTCTCAGAAGACGCCTTTATCACAGAAGAATATAAGATTTCATTATACCGGCAGATGATTGACGAGTATGCAAACAGCTATCAGGTTTATTTGAAGCCTCATCCCCGCGAGTTGACAAACTACAAAGAGCAGTTACAACGTGAGTTTATCGAGGTTCCCAGGGCTTTTCCTCTGGAAATGCTTGACCTCATGAAAACCATAATAATTTAGAATGCATTACACATAAAATTCAGCTCGGCAAAAGTCATGTGAAAGAATTTTTACCGGGGAAAAAACTCGTTTAGGAGAAGCAGAATAGAAATATTAGCTACCGTTCCATAGGCACTGCAGAGATATTCCGGCAGGCTGAAACAAAATGATTACAGTTAAGAAATCATAAACAGATTGTGATTGCGGAATAACAATATGTTAATCTTTGCAGCATCAAATGCTGCGGGTGGTGTACGACCTTTGCCTGCAATACTTCCAGACTGATTAGTTCTATTCTCCCATGTTTAAACTGTTAGACATAAATTCCATTCGTAGCCGGATGGTTGTCAGTTTCCTGTTTCTCACCATTTTAATCCTGATTCAATCGCTTGTTTCATTTTTCACGCTTGATCGCACCATTCAGATTGCGCGCATTCACAGCGACATAAATCAGCTTGAGATTTATACCCTGAACCTGATCAAATCAGACAATGATTTCTTTAACATGGAGGTTATAAACCCGGGCTATTTCGAAACCCATAAAAGCGTATTTCTCACCCGAAGAGACAGCCTAAATAAACGGATTCGAAACAAGTTGAACCAGGTTTCTCATCAAAGTCAAAATAAAAGCTACAACCTGGATATGACACTTCACCAGATTGACAGCATGCTAGGATTGTACAATACCAAGTTCAATGCATTAGAGGCTATCTTGTTTAAAAAAGGATTTAAAGATTACGGTTTAGAAGGTGAAATGCGATACCACGCGCACGAGCTTGAGGAGGCAAACTCGGGAATTGAAATTTCAGACATTCTTTATTTAAGAAGACATGAGAAGGATTTCCTTCTTCGGCACGACCCTTCCTATTTGCGTGCGTTTGAAGCGCGCGCGAATATTATTAATACTGCTTTGGCGAAAAATCCAAAAGCCAACAAAAAAACAATTGAGCACCTAGAGGAATATCAAAAGCTGTTCCTGGAATTAGCAAGTCTTCAAACCCGTATAGGACCTAACAGCAATGGCGGTCTACGCAATGAATTGAATAACCTTACCGTTAACATCAGCGAACAATACTTTTCACTTTCCGAGTACTCTTTTAAACAATCGAGCACCGCACAACAGAATACCCGATTGTTTTACATCGCAGCGCTCGTCATTGGTATTCTTATTTCAATCCTTACGGGGTACTGGATTTCCAAGCGCTTGTCCGAACCCATAACCCGGCTTTCCAAGCTTGTCAATAGCTCGATTAATTCTAAAAGCTCACATAAAACCGATTTCAATCTTCGCAATGCAGCACATGAGATCATTGTCTTGACTGCATCTTTCGTACAACTGATGAATCAAACGAAAGATCAGCTTTCAGAAATTCGCGAAAAATCAAGGCAACTAAAACAACGTAATAAGCAGCTTCGAAAAGTAAATAAAGAGCTTGATCACTTCCTTTACAGCACAGCACATGATCTCCGATCACCGTTAACTTCACTTTCGGGATTAGTTCATATTATGCGGCTTGAAAATACGCAACCTGAACTTGCGCATTACTTTGATCGCATGGATACAAGTATTCAGCGGCAGGAAATATTCATCGCGCAGATTGCAAGCTTTTCAAAGAATAAAATTATGAAGATTAAATCTGAGAAGCTTGATCTGAATAAGGTTCTCACCGAGCTTATTGAATATCATTATTTTATTCCAGGTGCAGATAAAATCCAAAAGCAAATTAATGTTCAAAATCCTGAGGGGATTCCCTTTTATTCCGATCACAATCGGATTACCATTCTCTTCAATAATTTATTATCCAACGCTATCCGCTACGCAGATTTATCCAAACCAAATCCATTTATCCATATCGAAATCACCATTCGAAAAACAGAAATCATAATTGATTTCTCAGATAATGGAATTGGCATCGCACAGGAACACATGGATAAGATATTTGATATGTTTTATCGCGCGCATACCGATTCAAAAGGTTCCGGGCTGGGATTATTCATTTTCGATAAAACAATTAAACGAATGAACGGTGCAGTCGATGTTGAATCAGAGGAGGGAAAGGGTACAACGTTTCATATTCGATTACCAAACCTGCAGACTGCAAAGCTTCACGTGTATGAAAAGCTTACGGTATAAGAAAGCTAAGTTTATACAAAAAAATAGCCCCTCTTTCAGAGGGGCATATTTTCTCAAGTTGTTTACTAACTGCTAAATCCCTTCGTAAGTCCAGGATCCGCGTCCTTTGCGTCATCCCGGCATTCCGCCAAAGCTTACGTCTAAAAAGTTTCTTTTCATATACTTTTTCTTAAGCGGTTATTAAAATCAATCCAATACAGGATCCCAGAAAATCTTCTCTGTGGTATAATCAACATTCCGGTAATGTGCTGCATTATAAGACTGCTCCGAAGAAGGATACATTACGCGTGTAGGCAGGTTGTCCGGTCTGTTGGTTATCGAAGACTTGTTTGATGCAATGTCAAGTATTGGCCCACCACCTTTTACGGTAACCGGGTAGCCCGTTCTGCGGAATTCATTATATGATTCATCAGAATTAACCATGAGCAAGGCAATGTATTTCTGCGTAATGATTGCTTCCAGACGCTGATCATCTGTGGTTGCCGCTTCAATTTCAACAAGTCTGTTGTTGTCATTTGTTGACAAGTAAGCTGTAACGAGTGGAGCTACAGGTGTAACGATTGCTTCATTTTCATCTTTATAGGTGTATGCAAAAGAAGCTGTGATTCCTTCATAGTACGTTGTAATGTAATTACCTGGTAAGTAGGTTTCCAGTTGCGCTTCAGCTAATAAGAATTTCGCTTCAGCCAGGAGCATAAGCGGTTGTCCCATTCCCGGCCCTTTCAAGACACCCGTTCCGGTTAAACCAGGTTCATTAGAACCCCATTGTACCAGGTTTGCAGCAGCAAACGGATTACCCACTTCATTACCAAGCTGATTGGTTGGCGTTAGCGGATAATTTACAAAGATTGCTTCACCGCGGCCTGCATCGGAGATTTTCTGACCATTAAAGAAAGCAAAAGAGAATGTTGTGGGAATACGGGATGCGTTGGAGATTGCATCTGTAGGGGTTTTACCCCAGGTAAACCACACAGGATTTGGCTTGTTCTTTTCGTAGCCCGGATCAACAATTGCATCGTCCGTCAAAAATCCTAACGCAAGATCAATTGAATTAAATTGAGTTTGCACATTCGTAGTAGTAGATAAACGAATAAGCATTCTGAGTTTTAACGTATTTGCAAATTTTTTCCAATCAAGCATTTGATCTTCAATATCTCTTTCTGAATTAGAGTTAGGCGCTGCACCAAAAAGCGGGTCATAAGCCTTTGTCAAGCGTAATGGAAACTCGGCCTCATCGATCAGTGTGATCGCTGCGTCAAGACGGGCAAGCATGTCCGTATAAATTTCCGGAGCAGGGGTATATTCAGGAGTAAGAATTCCTTCTTCTCCCCGAAGTGCCTGCTCATACGGAACGTCACCAAATGCATCTACAATCTTTTGGTACAGGTAAACCGACATAATGTTAGCAGCCGCATTGAAGTATGCATACTGGTCAACACCTTCTGTTTTATCAATCACATATTTAAAGTCCTTCAACGGGTCCTGAAATACTGTATTCCAAAGATTATTGTTATCCCCCGGTTGAAGGTTATAATTCAATAAGGTTCCAAAACCTGAAAAACCGCCTGCGTTTGCCATGTAGCCGCCAAAATGAGCGCCATAGGTATTAA
>CAZHQP010000288.1:0-4003 GCA_964534735.1 uncultured Roseivirgaceae bacterium | reverse complement strand
AGACCTGAAGTTCATTAAAGAACGGGCTAGAAAATTAATGGATAATATGTCAGGAAGCGGCATAAAAAAGCCGTGGCAAGAATACGATAAAATAAAAAGTGTTGTTAAAAAAATTGTTGATTTCGAAGCCTCTACATTCTCCAATATTTATGAAGACCTGGGTATTAAGGTGCTGCTGTATGATGATCACGGGGAGATTCCTGAATTCATAGAAAAAATCACAAGTCGTTAAATCCTGATTTTCGGCATGATTTAAAACTGGTTGAGCCGTTGACTTTTTCTACCTTTATGGTTTACAACCACTAACATGATCGATTTTTCACAGGCTGTGGCCGATAACCTTATTTTTCATAAAGTAAGCGTAGACGATGCCAGTGTGCAGTTCAATAAGGAAACTATTGAAATCAACAGCGATGAGGAGGGAGAGGTCATCAGAAAAGTTTTTCTGAAGCCCTTTCTTTCTGCAAGTGCTCCGTATGAATTTAAGAATGATTCAGGTGAACCGAATACGCTGGAAGCCCTGGTAAAAGAAATTCTGAATGATGGAAATTTTGTTATCGGCTCGATTAACATCTGCAAGCATTTGAAAGCTGCATCGAAACATCCGAATATTAAAGATGGCGATGTGTTTGTAATCAAATTTGCAGACATAATGTACAAAGGAGAGCTATGCGAAGGGCTTGGAATCTATAAGATTGAAAACAAGGAAGTATTTATTGAGAATAGCATCTCGGGCAGCGAAAAACCCGAGTTGAAGTTCAGGCGTGGCATTAGCGGTCGAAAGCTCGATAAGGGCTGTTTGATCCTGTCTACATCTCAGCCTACCATATTTACAATTGATAATGTAAACGTTGACACAGAATACTGGAAAAAAGATTTTTTGAATATTAAGCTGAAGCAGGACCCGATTAATAATACGAGCAAGCTACTCACGCTTACGAAGTCGTTTATTACTGAATCACTGCCTGAGCAGTTTGAAATTGAAAAGGCTGATCAGATTGATCTCCTGAACCGTTCGGCTAATTATTTCAAAAAGAAAGAAGAGTTTACGATGCAGGAATTTGAAGATGAGGTACTGCAGGACAGGCAGGTAATTGATGCATTTCAATCGTACGACAAAGGGGAATTGTTAGGAATCAACCGGGGTTTTGAGATTTCTCAGCAAGCCGTGAAACGGCAGGCCAGGATCTTTAAAAGTGTGCTGAAACTTGATCGCAACTTTCATGTTTACATTCATGGCGATCGTGAACTTATAGAGAAAGGGGTAGATGAAGATGGAAAGAAATTCTATAAGCTTTACTATAAAGAGGAGAGTTAACGTCCTTTTGCTGCTGCTTGTCGTGTTAATCAACACTCAAAGTTTAGACATTTCCGATTTTAGTATATTGTGCGCCACGATTATCCGCACGCTATGAAATATGCAGTAATTTTTATTGCACTTCTTTTTTCGACAACAGCAAAGGCATATGTAGGTAATGATACAATTCCGTACTGGCATATCAGCTATGGAAAATTGATTGTTATTGAAGGAAATCTCCGCAGTATTCCCAAAACCAAGCAGGAGATTTCGGTGAAGCCTGATGCGATTAACGACCTGATCATATCGTTTGTATATGACACCGGGCAGCCGAAAAGCAGCTCACTAACCGTTAAGGAAGGAAATGAAATATTGCGAACGGTTGAATCCGATCCGGTGCTGGGCTCTTATTTTAAAGTTCCGGTTCGGGAGTTGGTGGGTACGCATCAATCCAATGTTAGGTACGAACTGGATTTTTATTATACCGATGACCGCGGGCAGCGGGATTTGAAGCTCGGAACCATTATTTTTATCATGAAATAAGTATTCTATGAAAGCACGTCTTCTATTTTCAGCAGTCACTGCGCTTATTCTTCTTTCTTCCATGACATTAAGCAATCAGAATGACGGCTGGGTTAGTCTTTTCGATGGCAAAACGTTAACCGGCTGGAAAGCGAATGAACATGCAGCTACATTTACGGTAGCAGATGGCGCAATTGTGGTTTTTGGTGACCGTTCACATTTATTTTATGAAGGCAGTGTGAACAATCATCAGTTCAAAAACTTTGAGCTCAAGATGAAAGTGATGACTTTCCCCAGCGCCAATTCAGGAATTTTCATTCACACGGCTTACCAGGAAGACGGCTGGCCATCAAAAGGATATGAGGTTCAGGTTAATAACACGCAAAGCGACTGGCGCAGAACCGGAAGCATTTATGCGGTACAGGATGTGAAAGAAGTTTTTGTAAAGGATAATGAATGGTTTACTGAACACATAATTGTGCAGGGAAAGAAGATCACCGTTAAGCTTAACGATAAAGTGATCAATGAATACACAGAAGGTGAGAATGGCCGGTTAACAGGCGGAACAATTGCGTTACAAGGTCACGATCCCGCAAGCAAAGTGATGTATAAGGATATTTTGATCAAGGTTTTGCCGGATTAACCATTAACTCGCTTTCTGTTCGAGCAAAAGTGTTTGGAATTCCTCTAAACCAATTTCATTTCGTACAATAAAGGACTCACCGCGGTAGGCTATAACAAATGCACTATCTGCACGCCAGAACTGTACGCCTTCATAACTGTAAACCCGGCTCACGGATGCTTCGTTGAGCGTTCCGAATATGGCAGCGAGACCGAATGCGTCAATCATAAGGCCTTCTGCAGGTACTTCCTTGCCTTTCCTGACGGAGATTCTCATGATTGGTTCCATATCCTTTGAATTTTACTTGATAAAAATAAACGGAAAGGACTGACAGTTTATGTCACGAGCTGACGATTGTTGATAACTTATGCAGTTGATGATCTACCTTTGAATAGTAAGGTTTACATTTTTTAAACTGTTCTATGTCTTCAAAATCCACTTTTTCGACTGATAAAGCTTCTCTTAATCCTAACGACCTAGTGCTCAAGCTTCGCAATGACCTGATCAAGGATTTTCTGGATGAGCGAAACCTGATCACCTATTTATCCAAAGAATTCCGGATGATGGATGTTTCGCGCGTAAAGGTTGAGTTTATCAAACGCGATCTTAAGCTATTGTTACAAACTCCATTGGATAAAGAGCGCTATAACGAGGTATTGGAAACGATTTCCGAAACCGGAAGCGCAGCGCTTTCGCAGGGAAATGAGAAATTGTTTTACAAAGAGATTGAGGCCATACTCAAAAAATATATTTACACGGAATAGTTCGAAGCCGGATTACTCTTTCGTCCAGATCCGGGTGTTAAGGTCAAGGTCTTCAACAATGCCAATGCAAAGCGCGAGGTAATTGTAGTATTCCGCAATCAGTGAATAATTTATCAATGTGCTGAACATGGGTGCCTCAAAAAGATCTTTCGCGACCGGGATGCCAATAAATACGTTCGAATCGATAAAGGACAGTGAAATCTCTTTCCCTGTCTTTTTTCGAAACTCCATGATCCGCGACATCAAAGACATGGAGAGTATGTATCGGGCCTCAATCTGATCGGTTCCATAAACTGCGAATACTTTTTCAAACTCAATATCTTCCAGCTTCACCAGCTTGGGCCGTGACATATTCATCTTTTGAAAAAAAGTGCCCAGGCTTCCAAATGCGCTTTCGGCTGTATCAGGCAATACAAATGTTTCACCAATAAATTTTTTATTGAAATCGGCTATAAAAAAAAGTCCTCTGAAAATGGTAACAACGGTTGTGTTCTTTCCTGACCTTCTAACTTGTTGCGTATGCAGTTCGCAAAACCGAATGGATGTCTTGCCTACAACACCGCTTACCAGGTCATCGCCATTATACCGGCTGATGTTATCCAGGTAAAGCTTGCTTTTGAAATACGTTGCTTTATCAATACAGCGTGTGTGATCGTATGATAAATTTCCATGAAGGTATGTGACAGTCTTTCCGATAACTTCGCGCTTGAAGCGGTTTTTCTTTTCGCTGATGATTCGACCATACTTAAAATAGTATGCGATAAACGCTATAATAACCGGAGCAGCCCCGGCAATCGG
>CAZHQP010000287.1:0-4035 GCA_964534735.1 uncultured Roseivirgaceae bacterium | reverse complement strand
TACCACGTACAGGATGGTTGAGAGTAATTCTCCTTTGCCGGTATAGAATGATTTTACTATTATGCCCAGGATGGCGCTTCCCCAAACAATTCCAAATAATGTCCAGCCGATCCAGCTGTTCAGCACAGTAAGACAAAAAGGTGTATAAGTTCCGGCAATCAGCAAATAGATTGCCATGTGATCGAACTTCCGGAAAAGGGTTTTTAATTTTGTGCTGGTAAAGCTGTGATAGAGGGTGGAGGCAAGATACAGGATGACCAGAGTTGCTCCGAAAATCGGAAAGCTAATGATATGCCAGACATTACCATCTATTATAGAGGAGATAGTGAGAAAAACGAGAGCTGCGATTGCAAGAAGCGCTCCCAAGCCATGGGTTATAGCGTTGGCAATTTCTTCACGTTTTACCTGAATTGGGTTTTCTTCCATACTATAGTTAAATCCGGGGTTTTGATCTAAACGGAGAACGCACGGAAAAAATTCTGCTGATACTTAAAATTTATCAGGGATTTGAATGATGCGGATCACTACTTCATGCGGATCGCCATCTTTGTCCAGCAGACTGAATTTAACCATCGGGTTATCTTTACTGATGTCGCTTTCCACATTAATGACCTGGTTGTCGTGCAGGTGTTTTTGGATCTGTTCCTGAAGAATGAATAAGGCGTTGGCAAAGTCTACTTCAAGCGGACTTGGATTATAGGTCGATGTCTTCATCTCTCAATACGAATTTAAAAATTTCGAATTTCAGATTGAAGCTTACCAGATTTGATTACTCAATAATCTGAAATCTTAAAATTTGAAATCCGTTTACCACCGGATCAGTGCAGAGGCCCATGTAAACCCACTGCCGAATGCGGCTAAACAAATTACGTCATTTTCCTTGATTTTACCTTCGGCCCAGGCTTCACTCATGGCAATCGGAATAGAAGCAGCCGTTGTATTTCCATAGCGCATGATGTTATTATAAACTTTATCATCCGGCAAGTTTAATTTTTCCTGTACGTACTGACTGATGCGAAGATTGGCCTGATGCGGAACCAGCAGATCAATATCTTCTTTCTTCATGTTGTTCGCGGCAAGCGCTTCGTTGATAACTTCCATGAACCGGACTACTGCATGCTTGAATACAAGATTCCCGTTCATATAAACTTTAAATCCCGAGGTATCAAGGAATTGTTCCGGCTGACGTTCTTTTTGCGGACGACTGCTTCCCGGGTCTTTTACATAAAGTTCTTCCGCGAAACGGCCATCGGAATGTAAATGGGTTGAAAGAATTCCGGGCTTATCAGAAGGGCGAAGCACTACAGCGCCCGCGCCATCACCAAAAATCACCGCAGTGTTTCTCCCGCGATCAGTAATGTCAAGTGCCGTGGATTGGATTTCAGCGCCCACCACCAGAATGGTCTTATACATCCCGGTTTTGATAAACTGATCGGCAATGGATAATGCATATATAAAACCGGAGCAGGCATTTTTTATATCTAATGCGCCAATGCTTTCCAGTCCAAGCTCACGTTGCAGGAGCACACCTGAGCCAGGAAAATAATAGTCGGAAGTGATCGTGGCGAAAACAATGAAGTCAACATCTTTCTCGGTTAAGCCTGCGCGTTCAAGCGCCATTCGCGAAGCCTTCGCAGCCATGTTGGCAACGGTATCCTTTTCAGGATTCATCCAGCGTCTTTCCCTGATGCCCGTGCGCTCGATAATCCATGCATCGTTGGTATCCATGATGGTGGAAAGGTATTCGTTCGTGATAACGGTTTCGGGAACATGGTGGCCTATGCCAACGATCTTCGAGTGGTTCATAGTGAATTGTAAAAGCCCGGCAAGGTAATAAAATGTAGCGAGAAGCTAATGGGCGTTAGGAGTCAGTAATCAGCTTCGTCATTCTGAGCGAAGCGAAGAATCCCGGTATTCAGTGCTCTGAACGTGGGGAATCTTCGGTCGTGCCTCCCTGACGGTTAAATTCTAGAGCACCACGTTCACGATCTTGCCCGGAACAATGATCACTTTTTTAGGTGGCTTGCCTTCACTCCATTTCTGCACGATTTCAGAAGCCATGACAACCTTTTCTATGTCTTCTTTGGGCATGTCTAATGCAAAGTCCATTTGCGCACGTACTTTTCCATTAATGGAGATCGGGTAGCTGAACGAAGTTTCGATTAAATACTGCTCATCGTATTTCGGGAATGTGGCGTTGAAGATCGTGTCTTTGTGACCAAGCTTTTCCCAAAGTTCTTCGGCAATGTGTGGCGCGAAAGGAGCGAGGGCGATCACCAGCGGCTCCAGCAACGCACGCTTGTTTGATTTCATAGCACTTAGCTCGTTTGAGCAGATCATGAACTCACTCACGGAAGTATTGAAAGAGAAATTATCAATATCGAACTGGATTTTCTTCAGTGTTTTGTGGAGGATCTTCAATTCGTCTTTCGTTGGCTCAGGATCGGTGATCTTGAAATTACCGGTTGCATCGTGGAACAGGTTCCAGAACCGTCTCAGGAATTTGAAAACACCATCAATGCCTTGCGTGTTCCAGGGTTTGGATTGCTCCAGCGGACCGAGGAACATTTCGTACATGCGAAGGGTGTCGGCACCGTATTCGTTTACGATATTGTCGGGGTTAACAACGTTGTGCTTCGACTTAGACATCTTTTCGATTTCAGAGCCAACTATAAATTTGCTGTCCTCTAAAATGAATTCAGCATTTTTAAAATCATCACGCCAGCCTTTTAATTTTTCAGTTTCTAACGTTTCACCATCCACAAAGCTGATATCAACATGCAGGGGAGTTGTTTCATATTGCTTTCTCAGATTATAAGAAACGAACTTGTTTGTTCCATTAACCCTGTAGACAAACTTTGAGATCCCCTGAATATGCCCCTGATTAATCAGCTTCTTGAAAGGCTCTTCAGAGTCCACATACCCCAGATCTTTCAACGCTTTACACCAGAAGCGGGAGTATAACAAGTGACCGGTTGCGTGCTCAGAACCACCGATATACAGGTCAACATCTTTCCAATACTTGATGGCTTCTTTACTCGCAAACTCATTTTCATTTTTCGGGTCCATGTACCGGAACCAATACCAGCTTGAGCCGGCCCAGCCGGGCATGGTGGTCAGCTCGTAAGGCAGCCCATTGTCGATTGTCGACTGTCGACTGTCAGCCTTACGATACTTCCAATCTATTGCCCTTCCTAAAGGCGGTTCACCTGTTTCTGTAGGCTTATACTCGTTAATTTCAGGCAACGTAACCGGCAGTTCTTTCAGATCAACCAGCTTAGGGATTCCATTTTCGTAATAGACAGGGAAGGGTTCACCCCAGTAGCGCTGGCGACCAAAGATCGCATCGCGCATGCGGTAGTTGATCTTGCGTTTGCCGATGCCAAGCTGCTCAACTTTCTGCAAGGCTTTCTCAATCGCGTCTTTCCAATCCAGTCCATTTAATGAATCGGAGTTGATCATTTTTCCGGATTTCGGATCAAAATTATCTTTTGTAATGTCTGAAGTAGAGCCTTCTAATACGTTGATAATCGGTAAGTTAAAGTGTTTTGCGAAAGCAAAGTCGCGCGTGTCGCTTGAAGGTACGGCCATCACCGCTCCGGTGCCATAACCCGCCAATACGTAGTCGGCAATCCAAACCGGAATCTTCTCGTTGTTGAAGGGATTTATCGCATAAGCCCCGGTAAATGCTCCGGTAATGCGTTTCACCTCCGTCATGCGCTCGCGCTCGCTGCGGTTCTTCGCCACCTCTACATATTTCTCAACTTCTTCTTTTTGAGCAGTGGTTGTGATCTGTGAAACCAGCTCGTGCTCGGGCGCGAGAACCATAAACGTTACACCATAGATCGTATCGATTCGGGTAGTGAAAACATCAATTGCCACTTTCGAATTTTCAATTTCGAAAGACAGCTCACAGCCGACTGATTTGCCGATCCAGTTACGCTGCATTTCTTTTACAGGCTCTGGCCAATCGATCGTATCCAAGCCATTCAGCAAACGTTCTGCATAGGCAGAAATGCGCATGCTCCATTGCCA
>CAZHQP010000286.1:0-4058 GCA_964534735.1 uncultured Roseivirgaceae bacterium | reverse complement strand
AACCACTCACGTGTTTTTTTATTTTCAGGAGTTGGCTCATAATTACTTTGTGCATACGCATGCATGGAGAGGTATAGTGCAAACAAAAGTGCGACACTACATATTCTAATGAGTTTCATAGGTTTATTATGAATATTGAATGATTCGATTACTTATGCCGCTTTCTCAGCACATCCTTAACATCTTTCAAGGAGCAATTCTTGGCCTGCAGCAGAACCATGTAATGGTACATCAAATCAGCAGCTTCATTCAGGAACAGGTCCTTGTTATCATCTTTGGCTTCAATAACCAGCTCGACTGCTTCTTCACCAACTTTTTGCGCGATCTTGTTAATGCCGGATTCAAACATCGTGGTTGTGTATGACCCTTTTTTAGGATTAGCCTTCCGGTCCTTGATCAGGTTTTCAAGCCGGTTTAAATCCCATAACTCATTGACTTCGTTGAAGCAGGTATCTGTGCCCGTGTGACAAACCGGACCTTTCGGATTGGCTTTGATCAATAAGGAATCGTTATCGCAATCCTGTAAAATCTCAACCAGTTCAAGTGAGTTGCCGGAAGTTTCGCCTTTCGTCCAGAGTCTTTTTTTGCTGCGGCTATAGAATGTCACTTTCTTTTCACGCTTTGTTTTTTCATACGATTCTTCATTCATGAAAGCAACCATTAAAACTTTGTGTGTGGTCGCATCTTGTACAACGCACGGCACCAGGCCGTTCATTTTTGAGAAATCAATGTTCATGCTGATCGATTAAAGCCTGACGGGGATATGCTTACTGGATAAATACTGTTTTAATTGCGGGATTTTAATTTCCCCGAAATGAAAAATGCTTGCGGCTAATGCTGCATCGGCTTTGCCGGAAATAAAAACATCCTTAAAATGCTCCTGATTTCCCGCACCGCCCGAAGCAATAACCGGTATAGTTAAAAGGTCGTGAAGTTTTTTCAAAGCATCAACAGCAAAGCCGCTTTTTGTGCCGTCATGGTCCATGCTGGTGAATAAAATCTCGCCTGCGCCACGTTCCTGGCACTCAATCGCCCAGTTGTATAATGTTTTGTCGGTTGGATTTTTTCCGCCATGGGTGTGTACAATCCAGTCAGAATTGAGTTGACGGGCATCAATTGCCACAACAATACATTGAGATCCAAAGGCCTTGGAAAGTATATTGATTAATTCCGGATTTTTAACAGCGGCTGAATTAATGCTTACTTTATCCGCACCGGCTTCCAGCAGGGGAGCGACATCGTTGATGGAATTTATTCCGCCACCCACAGTAAAGGGGATGTTAATATTACGTGCAATTTCTTTTACGAGTGTTGAAAAGGTCTTCCGCTTTTCTTCGGTTGCCGAGATATCAAGAAATACAAGTTCGTCTGCACCTTGTTTTGCATAAGCGGAAGCCAGCTCAACCGGATCGCCTGCATCGCGGATGTTTACGAAGTTTACGCCTTTCACCGTGCGCCCGTCTTTTATATCCAGACAAGGTATAATCCGTTTGGTAAGCATTACTTAAAGGTGAAGGGCTTGAGGTCGATCAGCTCAATCTTGTGCTCGTACAGTGCCTTGCCGATGATTGCGCCATGCAAGCCTAATGCTTTCAGCTTCCGCAAGTCATCCAGCGAGCTGATGCCACCGCTGGCCGTAACTTTTAGCTGTGGAAAGCGATCGCGCAGCTTTTCGTATAATGCGAAGTTCGGGCCTTCGAGCATTCCGTCTGTACTGATGTCGGTACAGGTTAAATATTCCAGTCCGCTTTCCATGTAGTCTTCCACCAGCTCAAACAAACGCAGCTCGGTCGGCTCGAGCCAGCCGTTGATCATAATATGCTCGCCCTTAACATCTGCACTCAAAATGAAATTGTGTGCACCATATTCATTCATCCAGCGTTTGAACTTATCGGGTTCACGAATGGCAATACTGCCGATATTGATCTGGTAGATGTCCAGCTCCATTAATTGTTCAACATCGTCATCGGTTTTTACACCGCCCCCGAAGTCGATCTGCAACGCAGTTTTTTCCTGCAGCTCATAGATCACATCCCAGTTCACCACTTTGCCTTCCTTAGCACCATCCAGATCAACCAGGTGCAGGTATTCGAGATCGGCATTCTGAAACTCCAGCGCCACATCGAGCGGATCTTCGCTGTAGATCTTTTTCTTTTTGAAATCGCCCTGCGTCAGCCGCACGCATTTCCCATCCATAATATCAATCGCAGGAATTATTTTCATCTGTTTAAGTTCGTAATCATCTTGCTTTTCCTCTAAATAAAGGAACTGCTTTTTTTTATCTTAATTATTTCTATACCGATGGAGTACCCATGCCTAATGACTTACATTAAATTGTAGTATCCTGTGCGTATTCATATCTTTAAAAAATTCTCTAAAATTGTTTGTCCTGTCTGGGCAGATTTCTCCGGGTGAAACTGTACGGCATAGAAATTATCTTTTTTCATAGCTGCACTGAACGGAACTGTGTAGTTCGTGACGGCAGAGGTGTAGTTGTTCACAGGAACATAATAGCTGTGGACAAAGTACACGCTTTCATTTTCAAGAGCTTTATTGATCCAGCTGTTCACAGAAGTGAGCTGGTTCCAGCCCATGTGCGGAACTTTCTGATCCGGGGCAGGGATGAAGCGTTTCACTTCTTTATCAAAAATTCCCAGGCATTCTGTATTATTTTCTTCCGAATGCTTACACATCAGTTGCATTCCCAGGCAAATTCCAAGCGTTGGCTGCTTTAGCTCTTTTATTAATTGATCAAGCTTTCGGTCGCGTAAGTACTTCATGGTTGTGCTCGCTTCACCAACTCCGGGAAAAATCACTTTGTCGGCACGCTGGATTGCTTCGGGGTCGTCTGTTATACTAAAGTCGACATTTAATCGCTCCAATGCGAATGAAACAGACTGAATGTTACCTGCATTATATTTGAGTAAGGCAATTTTCATCACAATGTGCCTTTTGTGCTGGGTAATTCATTTCCTTCTTTCTTAACCGCCATTTTGATCGATTTTGCAAATGCCTTAAAAATCGCTTCAATCTTATGATGCTCGTTTGTGCCTTCCGCCTTGATGTTCAGATTACATTTTGCGGTATCGGAAAATGACTTAAAGAAATGAATAAACATCTCGGTTGGCATTTCACCGATTTTCTCACGTTTAAACTCAGCATCCCACACGAGCCACGGCCTGCCGCCAAAATCCAACGCAACCTGCGCGAGGCAATCATCCATCGGCAAACAAAACCCGTAGCGCTCAATCCCACGCTTGTTTCCAAGAGCTTGTAAAAATGCATCCCCAAGTGCAAGTGCAGTATCTTCAATGGTATGATGCTCATCAATGTGAAGATCGCCTGTTACTTTTATCTCAAGATCAACATGGCCATGCTTCGCCAGCTGATCAAGCATGTGATCAAAAAAGCCTAACCCGGTTGAAATATTGCTTTTTCCAGAACCATCAAGGTTCAATGAAATGGAAATATCGGTTTCTTTTGTTTTCCGGTTGACCTTCGCAGTCCTTGAAACCGTTGTGAGTAACTTATAGATCTCTTCCCACGATTGTGTTGTTAACGCACAGAAGCTATCAAGCTTCGATTCTTTTAACTTTGATTCAAAACTATTATCTCTTAGAAAAATCCCTTTTGATCCGAGGTTTTTTGCCATCTCCACATCAGTGATCCGATCACCAATAACATACGAGTTTGTAAGGTCATATTTCCCGGAGAGATATTCGGTCAGCATTCCGATTCCCGGCTTTCGGGTGCTTAAATTTTCATACGGAAAAGATTTGTCGATCAGCACATTTGAAAATTTAATACCTTCACCTTCCAACGCCTTCATCATTTTTTCGTGTGCAGGCCAGAAGGTATTTTCCGGAAAACGATCAGTTCCCAAACCATCCTGGTTGGTAACCATCACCAATTCATAATCGGTCTCTTTTGCAATTTTGGAAAGCCAGGTAAATACCCCGGGATAGAACTCAAGCTTCTCCAGGCTGTCAATCTGCTCATCAGGCGGCTCTATTATTAATGTGCCGTCACGATCGATGAATAGTACTTTCCTCATAGCT
>CAZHQP010000285.1:0-4082 GCA_964534735.1 uncultured Roseivirgaceae bacterium | reverse complement strand
AAGCTTTCAGACTTGATTCGTTCACAACGATCCGTGTCGGACTGATCGTATCGGTAGGAACGTTATCCTGCCCGACAATGAAATCCCGACCTGTTATCAATTGAATTTTCATGACATCAAAGTATCCGGCATCAACCGTAACAATGTCGTGCGGAGTGGTTTGATCGCTCGTAGCTCCTTGCTTGTAGACAAGCCAATCGCGCTGTAGCGGAGTTGACGGAATGCTTGACGTAGCCGATATGCCGGTTACTCCAGAAAGCTGTTCGAACGATTCTTTTAATGTTGTGTATTGCTTGGTTGCCAGGCTGGTTCGCATCGGGATCATGATTACCTGGTCTTTATCAAATCCTAACGACTTGGATTGTATATACCCAATCTGCTGCTGTATAATTACAATAGAAGAAATTAAGGTTATCGTGATGACGAATTGAAAAACTACCAATCCTTTTCGCAGCCACTGCGAGCCATAACTTCCCAAGGCATTTCCTTTGAGTACCCGTGCGGGCTTCAGGGAGGAAAGAAAAAATGCAGGATATCCGCCCGCCAGAATACCCGTTACAAGTGCTATAAGCACTGCAGCTCCAACAATGAACGGAACATTTTGCCCGTTGAAGGCAAGCTCTTTTTGCATGATGGTGTTAAACGAAGGCAGCAGAATAAGTACCAGTCCGAAAGCCACAACCAGTGCGATTGCCACAATTACCATAGATTCTCCCAGAAACTGGCTGATCAAATGCTTCCGGAATGCACCCATCGATTTCCGGATGCCCACCTCGCCTGCCCGTTGTGCAGATTTGGCGGTTGTCAGATTCATAAAGTTAATGCACGCGAGCAACAGGATGATGATGCCAATAATACCTACAACATATACATAGGTAATGCCGGAACCCGATTGCTGCGAAGCTTTTATATCTGAGTAAAGCCTGATGTTGTTTAAAGGTTGCAGGCTTAATGCCTTGCCTCTACCTGATTGTCTCAGCTCTGCTCCTGCTTTACGCTCAACAAATGCCGGGAATTTTGCTTCCGTAATTTTATATGAATCCGGATCACGCAGCTTCAGGTAGCTTCCAACCATGTTATTGTTAGCCCATGTGGTTTGTGTCAGTACCCATTTACCCCAGCCCTTGCTGTTCATGTTCATATAAATGTCGGCATCGATGTGTGAAGGGAATTCAGGCGTAGCCACCACACCGGTAATGCGGAATGTATCTGCTGAAGGTCCGCTGTTGATAATCAGCAGCTCATCGAGCGGGCTTTTATTCCCGAAGATTTTGGAAGACAGCTTTTCTGATAATAACACCGCTGATGGTCCGTCAAGAGCGGTTGCAGCATCACCCTGTGCAAGCTGATATGGAAACACATCCAGAAATGTTGAGTCAACCAGGAAAGCACGCTTCTCAAAAAAAGTTTTGTCTTCATAACGGACAATGTTTACTTCCGTATTAAGCGGTGCCATTACCCGGGTATAGGTTTCAATCTCCGGCAGTTCCGATGCAAGATCACGTGCTATTGGCGGTGAGGTGAATGCGCCATTTTCAACAATACCATCGCGCGAGAAAGCTGTATTGATCCGAAAAACTTTTTCGTAATCTGTAAAGCCGTGCTCGTAGCTAAGCTCGTCCTGAATGTGTAAGGTGATTAGAATGCAACACGCAATGCCAGTTGAAAGACCAAGAATATTAATGAGTGAGAATACCTTGTTCTTGACAAGGAGCCGGAGGGCAATTATGCCGTAGTTTCTGAACATGACGCTTCGGTTTAAGGGTTTACACTAAGTGACAACCCTGGAAACCTTTAGGATGCGTGATGGTTACAGTGAATTTTTACGGTTTACACAAGTGGCTTTAAAATGAGATATATGCAAAGCCAACTGACCGAAATTGAACACGTACTATTGGAAAAGCGTATCAACAATGATCTTTGCGGCTGATTGACTGCCCGCTAATGACGGGTGGAATTCATCAGGGCCATAATATGAATAATCACCGGTTGCGAATTTTTCCTTCCACACCTCTCCTACGGGGCACAAAATTGAGTTAGTTTCCGTGGCGGCATCGGTATAATTCTTAATCACACCATCTATTGTATGCAGATTTGCTTTTGCCGGCCAAACCATAAAAAAAACCAGTTTTGAATTATTCTTTTCACAGAGTTCTTTAATTCTTTTACCATCATTCAACAGCATGACTCGTCCATCAGTCTGTGAAGATGGACCCTGCTGTACGACTACGAAATCATATTTCCCTTTAGCGATCATCTTTTGAAGCTGGCCATCATTCCAATGATCTTCGAGTGCATAGTTTGGATAAGCCAGCATAGTTGTCCGGATTGCATGACCCTTGGTTTTAGCATATGCAGATACAAGACTCGGGAGATCGTTTGTATAAGTCAGACTGTTGCCTACAAACAGGATTTTTGTTTCGGACTGACCGTCACTGTCAGCGCAAAATGAAAATGTAATGAAAACGATTAATAGTAAAGAGCGCAGTTTCATAATGAAATTCTGTTTCCCTCAAAACTACATTGGATATCGCTACCAAAAATCCCGCGTAATGTGGTAGCCTTAATTCGCTACTTCAACTTTCACTTTCAGATTTTTCAGCTTCTCGTCTTTTATAGCGGCAAGCACTTTATTAACCAGCGATCGCTTAATTGAAACATATGATGAGTAGTCGAGTGGTGTAATGAGGCCAATCTCATCTCCCGATAATCCGCCTTTCTTGGCCAGGAATCCGGCAATATCTCCCTTGCTCACTTTATCTTTTTTACCTGCACTTATGTACAGGCATGCGTATTCCGGAGGTGGTGGAAGCCTCAGCGATTTTGGAACCGGGATCGTTTTAATTTTTTGCGTGATGTATGGAGGCAGCGTTTCATCATCCGCAAGGATAAGATAAGCTTCACCATGAGCATGCATGCGCGCGGTACGACCATTACGGTGAATGAATGAATCCTCTTTCGGAGGTAATTGATAGTGAACAACGTGTTTGATCTCGGGGATATCGAGTCCGCGTGCAGCAAGATCAGTCGAGATCAATACATTATGCGCTCCGCCCCTGAAGCGGATCAGGTTCTTCTCACGATCAATCTGGTCCATCGCACCGTGAAATGTTCCATGCTCAAAGTTTTTGCTTTTAAATAAGGCGCTGATTCGCTCCACTGCCTCGCGATGATTGCAGAAAACAAGACACACTTCCTGATTAAAGTTTGCCACCAGTTTCATCAATGCATCAACCTTATCGGTACTGTTTGTGTGAAGCACTTTCAGCTCAAGCCTGGGGTCCGGAACAGAAGTGAGATAATCAAGCGTATCGAGTCGTTTGAACGGAAGAAAACCCGGAAGTTCACCTTGATTGGTTGCCGAGGTTAAGATATGCTGCTGTCTTTTGTTAAGTGCTTTGAAGATTACCTCCAGCTGATCGTGAAAGCCCATTTGTAAAGACTTATCAAATTCGTCAAGTACCACAATGCGAATACCGGATGGATCAAATGAGTTGCGATCGATGTGATCGGCAAGCCGGCCCGGAGTTGCAATAATTACGGCCGGGGCTTCACTCAGACTGTTCTGCTCAAGCTGAAAATCGTGACCGCCATAACAACACGTAACTTTAAACAATGTCTTCATGGTTCTGAAGACCTGTTCAATTTGTAACGCGAGCTCGCGTGATGGGGCGACAATTATCGCCTGCACTAATTTATCCTTATCCGAAAGTTTACTGAATATTGCGATGAGAAAAGCGAGTGTTTTGCCCGAGCCTGTTGGAGCCAGAAGCATCAGGTTGTTGCCCGCTTCTGCTTTTTCAATCAGTTCGCGTTGCATCGGATTAAACTCCGATATCGATAGATTGGCCAGAAAATCGGCATAAAGAGAATTCAGGTCGCGCTTCATGGTGCAAAGATAACCTTATCACAATAGCCAGTGTTTATCATTTAGTTGCACGCAAAATTGCTGCACGTAAAGGGTCGAGCGTAATTTTACCGTGAACCGACTTGTTTGTTAAAAGATCGGTGTACTTGTGTTTCGCTGGCAAGTCCAAATTATGCTTACCGGATCCAAGATTAAACAGCACAATGATCTCATC
>CAZHQP010000284.1:0-4086 GCA_964534735.1 uncultured Roseivirgaceae bacterium | reverse complement strand
CACTCATCTTCTGCAAAAGTTAGCATATAGTTGTTGTTATCGAGCACCGAAAATTCAGTGGCGCCATAAAAAGTTTTCTCTAATCCGCTCAGCAAAGTGACCTGACTTTTGATCATTTCATAAAACTCCCGAATACCTTTGAGCTTTATATACAGCAAAAGTGACCCGCCATCGGTGCGGCTTACTGACGGTAACATGTTCCCGATGCTTTTAAAGGTCTGGAACATAATTGTCACATTTCCGTTTGCCATCATAACAAACTGGTCATTGCCTGCATGATCAGGAACGGAAGTGACAATGGTAAAGCCCAGGATTTTATAAAACGTAACGGTGCCCGGCAAGTCGTTGACAAAGATATTAGGTGAGATGCTTTCCATATTTTTTTCGTGGAAGGTAGGGCTACTCACAGCGGGACCGTATGCAAAAATTGCTAAATTGAGTTTACGTTAATAACCTTTGCAGCTGCAGTTATTCCCGGAAGCAAAAAAATAGCTTCGTTTAAAACAAATACCTTTCCCGGTACGAAACGCATCCTGAATAATCTATCACCGTCATGATGCCATTACGTTTATCGAATGCAGGCCGTACGAGCGCACACGACTTGACGCATAGCGGATTTAGGTCACGCTGATAATTCGTTGAGTACTGCAGTGATCAGTTACAGCCGCAGCCGCCACCGTTTTTTCCGCCATTTGCACCGGAAGCTCCTTCCCGGTAAAGCTGGAAGCTGTTTTCAAATTTCTGGGTCTTGCGGGCAGCCAGCTCCATCTCCGAATCGTTTAGGTGCATCTTCTGATATTCCTTTACAGGTGAACAACTGGTTGTGATCACGACAGCAAATACAGCTATCCAGAAGATTTTTATAAGTTTCTTTGTTTTCATCACTAAGTCAGGTTAATGTTATCAGAGGTATATACAGTGTTGTGATCATCAATAATAATGCAGGCGATGCCTGGCAGTTGATTGATCAGGTTTAATCCAGGCTTGATGCCCATGACCATAACAGGTGTAGCCATCGCATCTGCAAGCTCTGCGGAATGCGAGATAGTAGTTACACTTTTTATTCCACTTACCGGGAAGCCGGTTTTAGGATCGATCGTGTGCGAGTATTTTTTGCCATCGATCATCACATATTTTTCATAGTTGCCGGATGTAGCAACTGATGTATCTGTCAGAATTACGGAGCCGAAAGGAAGATCTTTTGAATCCGGGTCGGCAATGCCAATCGTCCACGGTTTACCATTGGGTTGATTCCCCCACACCGTCAGGTCACCTGCTGCATTCACAATACCGTTCATAACTCCGTCACCCAGCATGACCTTCTTGGCATAATCTGCTGCGTATCCCTTCCCGATTCCACCAAAACCGATTCGCATCCCTTTGTGCTTCAGAAACACAGTATAGTGTTCCCGGTTCAGCACAACATTATGAAAATTGATCAGGCGTACGCTTGCTTTTGCAGTTTCGGGATCAGGCAATGACGTCATGGCTGTATCGAAATTCCACAGACGCTTGTCGATTGATCCGTACGTAATGTCAAATGCGCCTTGCGTTAGCTCGGAGATCTTGAGTGACCGCTCAATGAGATTAAATACTTCAGCATCGACCGTAACCGGTTCAATACCCGCTTTTTCATTTACCCGGTTTGTCTGGCTTGATTCGTTAAAAGTTGTTAATACACGTTCGATGCGCTGAACTTCCCGGATGGCGTGATCGATACAGCTATTAGCCCACGTTTCATTATCACCTACAACTGTGAATTCAAAGTGATTTCCCATAAGCCTTATCCCTCGACTGACTACTCCGTGCATGATGTTCGATCTAGTTAACCAATTGGTTAAGTTCTTTCATAAAATTATCCTGGGAGCCGAACGCATATCCGTCCCAGGTCTTTAGAACTTTTCCGTTCTCATCGGTTAAAACCGTAAACGGAAACTTTCCCTGGGGATTGTATTTTTCAGCCAAAGCTTCATTCAGCTTTACCTGTTGTTCAGGTAGCTGATTTTTTTTAGCACGCGGAAAATCTGCCCGCACCAGCACAAGCTTTTTTTGTGCCAGCGAATCAAAGGCTGCACTGCCATAAACTTCCTGCTTCATCTTAATGCACGGCCCGCACCAGTCGGAACCTGAAAAGCTGATCAAAATTTGTTTGTGCTCCCGTTGCGCCTGTTGCTGCGCTGCCTGAAAATCGGTGAGCCATTGACCTGAAATAAAAATGGAGATCCATGCTAATGTTAATATACTTTTCATATCGGTTGTTATTTAAACCTGGCAAAAAGAGTAATGATATTGGCGGTTAGCCCCGTGGACCGGTTATAATGTCCGTACCGGATTTCCAGTGCGTGAAACTTTGCAATACCCATTACACCCCCGGGCGGTGCATACCGGATACCCATCCCGGTCATAGTGCTGGTGAGCGTTGAAAGATCATAGTCGCTCGTGTAGTACGTCTCATCGAGCGTGTGTTTCTGATAACCCTTAAAGTAGCGGACACCGGTTTGTGAGTAATATCGTACGAACGGACTCAGCGACAGGAAAGGCGTGATCTTAACCGGCACTTCAAGCTCGGTTGTATGCGCACTCAGGCCCCAGTCATCTTTGTAATACCGGTAGTATGACCGAAGAATAAAGCGATCGCCCAGAAAATAATTTAACCGGATTCCGATTGGAATTTTGATCCGGGTATCCGGTAAATGTTCAACCACATGTGACCCATCTGTAAAGTATGTGCGATGGTACAACGTGGCAAGTTGCCCGGTTTGATAGGCAAAATCTGCCAGCACGAGTACTTGCAAACGTTTATTGATCACCTGGCTTAGTGTGGCTGAGAAACTGTATGAATTCCGCGGCTTCGAACTACCGATGTCAGAAGAAGAGCGCAGCTCAATCGGTAAAATCACTTTCCACGTATCAAGAAATACCTGCCCCTTCAGGCTAAGCTCACGATTGCGGTCTTTTGATGACTTGGCCCAGCCCGCAGCAAGGCCTTTCGAAAAGTAATCGAACTCACTTGAGATTGAACCGGTCAGACTTACAGCAGAACCTTTCTGCTCATTATTGATCACATACGACAGGGAAGGATAGATACGCTTGTCGCCTGAAGATGCAGAGGATATTGTGCTTGGATCAATCTTGTCGGAAGATGCAGAAGTATACACATCGATCCCGAGCTCACCGGTTAGCGTATGTTTTCGCTTCCAGCGATCATAACGCGATAGCTTAACATCAATAGTGGTTGCGAAATCAGAAAGCTTTTCTGTTCCGGTGCCTCCGGTAACGGCTGAATTGTTTCCATCCTGGTGATAATAACTGGTTATAAAATCTATTTCCTCTGCTTTCAGCTTTCTGTTGGCATAAGCGGCAGAGTCAGGCTGCGACTGTGAAAATCCTGCCAGCGTTGAAAGCAGTATGGCAAGGGCTCCGAGGGATATTTTGAGCATATAAATACGATAACACTGAAACTAACGAAAAAATTCTGTGGAAATTCTGAAGATCCTTAAACTGATAAAAAAAACAGGGTCTACCCCAAAAGACCCTGTTTTAGATGAATAATCGAATTGGCATTCGATTATTCAAAAGTAATAAAAACTTTACATAAGTAAACTTATTTACATTATTCATCAACCTTCTTTTTTGATTCCACTGCCGGCCTGATCACCTTCCTGTCGAAGTGCTCACCGGCATCCAATGCGAGAGTAATCTTCTTAACAATGGCGTCCAAATCGTCACAGGCAATTTTCAGGTGCTTCATCATCTCTTTCGGATCGCCTTGCTTGTCAACTTCCAACAGATTTATGAGTCCGAGAATTTTGGATACCGGACTCCTTAGCAAATGCGAATTGATAAAGGCATATTCGGTGAGCTGCTCGTTCCGGTTTTGAAGCTCCGCAGTGCGTTCCTTCACGCGCTGTTCTAACGTTTCATTCATCCGTGTAATTTCCTTGGACTGCTGCCGAAGCTTGCGTTCGTAGTCGCGCCTTTGAGCACTCCGGTAGGCAAGGGAGGTTATGTCTGCAACTGAACTTGTGAAAATGATATCTTCTGCTTTCCACATTCGCACACCATGCTGCTGCTCACAGCAGATCA
>CAZHQP010000283.1:0-4099 GCA_964534735.1 uncultured Roseivirgaceae bacterium | reverse complement strand
GCCTCAAACATGCCGATGATAATGGGCAATCGTCTGTTGCCTTCGGTTTCTCCGAGCACAAGCGCAAATGAGCTCGTCTGCGACTGGCTTGAGGATAGGCCCAGTATTTCCAGCTTAATCTTCTTCACAATTACTTCGCTCCTTTTAACGCTTCATTCAATTTTGGCAGCACGTCAAATGCATCGCCAACAATACCATAATCTGCTGCTTTAAAAAACGGTGCATCGGCATCCTTATTGATAACCACGATGCATTTTGATGAGTTTACTCCGGCAAGATGCTGAATTGCCCCGGAAATCCCGACAGCAATGTAAAGCTGCGGACTAACCTTAACACCTGTCTGGCCAACATGCTCATGGTGAGGTCTCCAGCCCATATCCGATACGGGTTTGCTGCAGCCAGTTGCTGCGTGCAACGTTTTCGCCAGCTCTTCAATCATTCCCCAGTGTTCAGGGCCTTTCATTCCACGACCACCGGAAACAACGATGTTTGCTTCAGGCAATAAGATTTCACCCGTTGCTTTTTCGGTTGAGGTGATCTTTGTTGCAAAGTCTGCATCGGACAATGCAGGATTGTACTCTGTAACGGCAGCAGTTCCGCCAACTTCTTTCAGTTCAGCAGCATTCTTGCGGATAGCAATTACCTTCTTTTGATTTTTTAATTCGATGTGTGCAAAAGCTTTACCCGTGTAGATGCTTTTCTTCACCACAAACCCGGAAGTTGTATTCGGAAGATCGACTACGTTTGATGCGAGTCCTGCCCCAACTTTAGCTGCTACGCGCGCAGCCACCGGAGTTCCAAGTGATGAGTTGGCCAATACGAGTATATCGGCTTTTTCATCTTCCATGGCTTTTGACAATACTGCAGCGTATGCCTGGATGATGCCTTGATCGAGCCTGGAATCTTTTGCATGAAGTACTTTTTCAGCACCGTATTTACCAAGTGATTCGAGCTCGGCTTTGTCGACAGTTCCTAATGCAATTGCGGTAACGGGTTGACCCATCGCTTTCGCGTAAGCAACCGCTTCCAGTGAATTGCCTTTTATCTTTCCTTCTGCACTTTCTACAAAAACTAAAACTCCCATATATTAATCAAGATTGAGATTCAACTATTATTAAAGAACTTTTGCTTCGTTTTTCAGAAGCGTTACCAATTCACCTACATTATCGGCAGCGATCATCTTCACCGATCCTTTTGGTGGCGGTAATTCAAACTTCTGAAGTTTTGTGCCGCTATCAACTGCTTTTGGGTCAACAACTTTTAAGGGTTTTGTTTTAGCTGACATGATACCACGCATGTTTGGAATTTTCCATTCTGCAATTGGCTCCTGGCAACCTGCCACTAACGGAAGAGTTGCTTCAACATATTCTTTGCCGCCTTCAATCTCACGGGCCATCTTAACCTTTGTTCCGTCAACCTCCAGCTTCATCACCGGGGAAATCGATGGCATGCCCAGCATCTCACCTACGATACCATGTACAGCGCCACTGTTATAGTCAATTGATTCACGACCCATCAGGATCAGATCATACCCGCCTGCTTTTGCATGCTCCGCAATCTGTGCAGCAACAAAGAATGAATCGGTTGGTTCCGCATTTACGCGGATTGCATCGTCTGCTCCGATTGCCAGCGCTTTGCGGATCGTGGGCTCAGTTTCAGCCGTACCCACATTCAACACCGTAACGGTTGAGCCGGTAGCTTCTTTTAATTCAATCGCCCGGGCAAGTGCATAATCATCGTACGGGCCGATGATGAACTGCACTCCGGTAGTATCGAACCTGGTATTGTTATCCGTGAAATTGATTTTTGATGTAGTGTCAGGGACGTGTGATATGCAGACTAATATTTTCATTCGCTGGAAATTCAATTTAGTGAAAGTTGGCTGCGAAAATAGTAAAATCCAACTTTTGCCAGCCAAAAACGGGGCAAAATATGCTTTTTATTCACCTGCCCTTTATTTTAGCGCTTATGAGCGAACAAAGGCTTAAAACGCTGATAAAATTCTACGAAGAAGATCCGCATGATCCATTTAACCTGTACGGCCTTGCGCTTGAGTATCAAAAGACTGATCGGAATAAAAGCGATGAACTGTTTGGCAAACTATTATCAGATTTTCCGGAATACGTTCCCTCCTATTATCATGCAGCAAAACTGAAGGTCGAGTTAAAGCAGCCCGAAGCCGCTTTAGTTATCTATAAGAAAGGAATTGAGGTTGCAAAACAACGGAACGAAAAAAAAGCCGGGCAGGAATTGCGCTCGGCTTTTGATGAATTGATGTTTGAGTTGGAGTAGTTACTTCTGCCTCGAAACAACTCCACCTTTTTTACTATCCACTTTAACTTTATAGTTACTTCCGCCACTCACAATCCAGCGAACGGTTACCGATCCTAACCCCGGAATGTTCTCCACTTCAATCGTAGCCGGATTGGTTTTTTGTTCGCGCGCTTCATTCATGTCGCGGTCTTCCACAATCATACCCGCAATCACTTTTGCACCTTCCAGCGTAATATAATCAGGACGCTCGATCTTATATTTCAGATCCTGACTGGCATGGGTAGGCATCATCCGTTTGTTGATGATCACCGCTGTAATTTCAGTTAAGCCTCCACCAAGACTTTTCTCAGTGATTTCTTCTACCACAAGTTTGGGCATGCTGTATGCATGATAAATACAGAATGCCATGTTACGATGCGCATCGCTTTCCAGGAGAAAACCCGGATCGGCACGTGTGAAGTTTTTCTTGACTCCGCCTATTTCAATTTTTCCGTATTGCGGATGGTTATATTCTTTCCATTCAACAATCGCATCGCCAAACAAAAGTGACTTATCAAACTCATAGTTCTCTTCCGGACCGCCATTCTGCTTATTGAAAAGCATCGAGGATGTGTAAAGCTCATTTGAAAATGTATAAATACCTCTTCCGCCATATAACCAGTCAAGCTCTCCACCCCAGGCCGTATACAGATCTTTATATACAACCATGTAGCGATATCCCGGAATCAGCAATTCCCCTTTCTTACCAATTGCATCATAAATGCGGGAGTCTTCTGCGTTATAGGTTGAAGCATCTTCTTCTGCACCCGGTCCGCGCAACAGCATCCCGCCATTGTTATGAAAGCTTTGTGCCCCGGCAATATTCGGGTGTGCCATCACGAAATCGCGTACGTTTCTGTTCTCCGGCAATGAGAACGGATACTTATAGGCACCACCCTGAATATAATTCGGCTGCCACTTCCATGCCCAGTCGCGGTTAGGATCATAATAACCCGTTCCATCTTCTCCTACTCTTCCATCGCCATCTTTATCAACGCCTTCTGATCCAAGAATCTCATACTCACCGATCTCATCGACTTTCACCTGCATCAGTCTGCGCGGATCGTTCGGATCTTTTTTGTATCGGCCAGTAGCGCTCTTACGGATCATCTGGGTAATGTGACCATTGCCATCCAGATCGGTAAAACCGTCTTCGTTTATCAATCCATCACGGTCATTATCAACCGGAATTACTCCTGATCTTGGACTATGAGGTGTATTCGGCTCCTTCATGTAGTGATCACGCGCATCGGGATTGATGGTTGGTACGATGTAGAAGACTTTGTCTGCCAACAGCTCTTTAATAAAGTCAATTGTGCCAAAAGATTCTGCCAGATACCATGCGGTATACATCGCCATTTCCGTTCCCTGGATTTCATTCGAGTGAATATTTCCATCCATGTAGAATGCAGGCTTCTCTTCAGGCTTGCCTTTTTTGAAATCGGTTACGGTAAGCATCCACATCTCGCGGCCCTGATAGCTTTTACCAATTGAGCTAACTTTAATCAGATCAGGATGAGCGGCTGCAAGCTTTTTGCAAATCTCGGTTATGCCCGCATGATTATAGTACCTGTTCCAGGTTATCTGAACTTTTGGATTCTCCGGGGATCCTGCAGCGCGGAAAACCTGACTCGCATCCTGTGCGAATACACTTATTGAGATTATGAATGCTAAAAATGTATAAATCAGTTTCATGTTTTGCAGCGATTAGAGGTTAACATCCAGTTTAACAACACCCATTTGCGGAGCTCCTGCTTCGATCACAGCCTTTCCCTTTCCTTTGATC